>JBKHBA010000298.1:0-3195 GCA_046542595.1 Bacteroidales bacterium
CCTTTTTGACTTTTTTGCCTTTACAGCCTTTCTGGCTTTTTCACCTTTACCGCCTTTCTGGCTTTTTTTGGCCTCTACATCCTTTATAGCCTTTACAGCTTCTATTGCCTTACCGAAAACCGGTACACTGTTTTCGATGCAAAGGGCTTATCCGGCTCAAGCACGGTTGAAGGAAAATCCGGCTGATTGGGGCTGTCAGGAAAATGCTGCGTTTCAAGACACAGGCCGCCCCTGTATTCATATATTTTCCCGCCGTGGCCTTCTTCCAGTCCGTCAAGAAAATTACCGCAATAAAACTGCACTCCAGGCTGGTCTGTTATCACTTCCATCATCCTTCCTGATGCCGGGTCATAAACAACGGCGTCCGGCTCAGACTTATTACCAAGAACAAAATTATGATCATATCCCAGTCCAAGCCTCAGCTGTTCATTATCGGCCTCTATGCGTTCACCTATTCTGTGCGGGGTACTGAAATCGAAAGGTGTGCCTTCAACTGGTCTCAGTTCTCCTGTTGGTATAAGGTTTTCGTCCACAGGGGTAAAACTGTCTGCAGCTATCATAAGCTCATGGTCGAGTATTGTTCCGTTGCCTGCTCCTGAAAGGTTAAAATATGCGTGATTGGTAATATTAAGCACTGTCTTCTTATCCGTGCTGCAGCTATACTCGATGATTATCTCGTTATTATCGGTCCATGTATATACGGCTTCTGCTACTACCTCACCCGGATAACCTTCTTCCATATCGGGACTGACATAGATAAATTTAACCGCGGGCGGCTCCCCTTCCTTCTCCATGATCTCTGTATCCCAGACTACACTATGCCATCCTTTGGGTCCGCCATGCAGATGGTTGGGGGGATTGTTTATAGCCAGCTGGTATTCCTTGCCCTCCAGAGTAAACTCTCCTTCTGCTATACGGTTGGCATACCGGCCAACTACGGCACCAAAATAAGGATCCCCGTTAAGATATCCTTCCAGTGTCTCATACCCGAACGTTATGTTTTCCTTATCGCCGTTCCTGTCCGGAACCTCCAACCATACAAGAGTAGCTCCGTAATTGGTGAGTTTGATAGTGTTACCCCTTGTGTTGGTCAGGGTAATCAAATCCACCTGTTTGCCATCTAATTCACCAAATACTTCTTTCTTCATAGTATATTCTTCATTAATTTCCTGATTGCATCCTGCCACTAAAATCACTGCCAGGACAAAAAACAACAGTTTACGCATTACTTTATTCATTTTATTTCTGTTTTTATTTTACAAAAAGCAAATTTAGAAAAAATATTATATGATCAGCCGATATGATATTTTAGTTAATATCAGTATCTTTTTCCCTCCCCGTCAATCATTGGCACGAAGCGGACGGGCAAAACGCTCTGCTGCCTTATCCTGCCTTTCTTCTTCCTGTTAAGAACAAGATTCTGTATATTGCGGCCGCCAACAGGGATTATCATGCGGCCACCTTCAGCAAGCTGTTCTTTCAGGGGTTCAGGGATATCATCGGGTGCACAGGTAACAATTATAGCGTCATAAGGGGCATGTTCTTCCCAGCCTTCATACCCATTGCCTATCCTGACCTGTATATTATCATAACCCAGGTTGTCCAATTGCTTCTTTGCCCTGGTGCCGAGAGATTCTACTATTTCAATTGTATAAACCTCACTCACTATCTCGGCCAGGATGGCAGCCTGGTAACCCGATCCTGTACCTATCTCCAGAACCTTCATATCCGGTTTCAACTCCAGGTATTCGGTCATAAGTGCAACAATATAGGGCTGGGAGATTGTCTGTCCCTCGCCTATCGGCAGGGGGTTGTCGCTGTAAGCCCTGGAACGTACTATCTCAGGAACGAAAAGATGCCTCTCAACCTCTTTCATAGCCCTGATCACCCGGGTATCGCTTATTCCCCTTGCAACAATCTGGTTCTCAACCATCCGTTCCCTCTGCTCAGCGTAGTCAGGCTGTGAAATACATGAACCGGTGGTAATAAAGATCATTAATATTATGCAGCCGTATCTGGTATTGTTCATCATAGCCCATAACTTAACACTTTATATTTACTTATGCAAGATTTTTTTCTGGAGAGAAAGAAAACAGGCTATCTGAGACTTTTAAATGACCATCCTCTGAATATTAATCCATTATTCCGGCCCATTAATCAAAAATACATATTATAAATCTTTTGACTGACCTGCAACATATTGTAGCTTTAATTGATGTTTTAATCCTTTCATTAATAATTAATAACCGACCCCTTCGGTCTTGTGTCAGCCATCATTGGCAATGGCACAGGCAGATTAACCGCCTGCAGCAGGAGAATAATAACATAAATCCACTACCCTATTCCTCTTCACCGAAGTGCTTATCGTACCATTCCAACATCCTCCTCCAGTGATCGTGAAAGTCGGCCTCATCACTTGCCATGCCGGCACCATGGCCACCATTGACATAATTTACCCATACCACATCCTTGTCCAGCCTCCTCATGGCATAGTACAGCTCCCTGGTGTTGAGTGCCGGCACGTTCCAGTCGCCCTCACCTGTCATAAGCAGATGCGGCGTTTCTATCCTGTCGGCATACAAAACAGCCGAGGTAGCAAAATACTTCATTGGTGCATCCCAGAGCGACTCACCTATACGGTCCTGGCCAATCTCGGCAGCCGAATAATTACGGGTACCAATACGCGGACTGTCGCCCAGGAAACTGATAATATTCACCTTCCCGGATATATTAATGGCCGCGGCAAAGCGGTCGGTCTGTGTTATAAGAAGAGATGCGGCATAACCACCATAGCTTGTACCGTGCACACCCAGCTTGTCTTCATCCACCAGGCCCTTCTCAATAAGCTTATTTATTCCTGAGGTAATACCTTTGAGCCATGCCTCACCGGGGTAACCTTCAATAAGATTTACCGATGGCTTAAAGCCAAAATACCCTTCATTGGCTACAAGGTTCATGGAATAGCTGTAACCATTATTAAAGAAATCCTCGTATATCTCGCATACAAGAGGGTACTTTTTCCCGGCTTCATAATCAACCGGGTAATAGAGGATCCCATATAATTCATTACCATCGGCATCAAGATATTTAATAAGCTCGCTCCTGGTCATTTTCCTGTTATCCGTCCAGGGATTAAGATCTGTCAGCTGACGTGTATCACTGAAGTCCGGATCGGCAACATACAGATCAGACGGT
>JBKHBA010000020.1:0-17322 GCA_046542595.1 Bacteroidales bacterium
AGGAATACGCAGGCAGCACTGCTGCCAATAATCAACACATCTGTTTTTGTCATAATATTATTTGAATTCTTTTAGTTTATTATTATTATAAGCTTCAAATGCTTCTTTTACTTTCATCCTCTCTGCACCTGTAAATATCTTTATCCCTGCCTTTTCAAGGGCCAGAGCGGCATTTTCACCCGGACCGTTACCTGTTATCAACACCTCAGCCCCGGTATCATAAATTATCTTTGCTGTTTTGGGTCCGGCACCATGAGCTTCATTTTCAATATCCCTGTTATCCCAGGCTGTGAGCGTCTCATCTGCGGTATCATAAACAAGAAGGTACTCGGTTCTCCCAAACCGGGGATCAATATTTGAGTTCCACCCTTCTCCTTTAGCTGTAAATGCAATTTTCATAATCTTATTTTATTCGTTAATATTTTGTTTGATCTTCTCCCATGAATCCCTTACAAGCTTTTCAATATCCGGGTATCCGTTCTCCATAACTGTAATTCCTTTTGTTATGGCATCAGTAAAGCTTCGGCTGTAAGGTATATTGCATAAATGTATGATTGACTCTGATTCAATGAACTCCATTATGCGACCGGTAATCTCAGGGTTAATATCATATTTGTTTATTATGCATGATGCCCTGATGTCAAACTTACTGACCAGCTCATAAACCCTTTTCATATCATGGATGCCTGACACCGACGGTTCAGTAACGATAACCACAAAATCAGCTCCTGACAGTGATGAGATAACCGGGCATCCTATCCCGGGCGACCCGTCTGCAATAACATACTTTTTATTGTTTTTGATGGCCAGCTCCCTGGCTTCCTTTTTCACTTTGGCCACCAGCTTGCCTGAATTATCTGCACCGGCTCCCAGCTTTGCATGAACAAGTGTTCCGTTCATCCTTGTAGCGGAAATATAAAATTCCCCGGCCAGACGATCCGTCATGCTTATTGCTTCAACCGGACAGATACGGGCACAGTAAGCGCAGCCTTCACAGTCCAGGTCCTTTACAAAAAACCTCTCCCCCTCAGCCTCAATAGCACCAAAGCGGCATTTTTCCATGCATAATCCACATGAAGTGCATATATCATTATCAACAGACGCCAGCTGACCGCTGTAGAAGTCTTCCCTGTGTTGGAAGTCGGGGGACAACAACAGGTGCATATCAGCAGCATCCACATCACAATCGGCAATGATAGCTTCTTCAGATGAAAGAAATGCCAGGGATGCAGCCAGGGACGTTTTCCCTGTACCTCCTTTCCCTGATATTACAACGATCTCTTTCACGCGATTATTTTTTATTTATTTCATTGGCCAGATGGAACTCACCATTAAAAAAATCATCATTATTTCACATTAAGAATATGATTATTTTTTAATGGACGTTTCATGGCTTTTTCTTTTAACTCCCCAGTATATAATCTTTTATCCTGTCAAGCGATTCCCTGAAGGCGGGCAGATTCTCATAGACAAGCTCACCCCTCGAATAAAGCTCGGCAACCTGCCTGTTATCATCAATCCTGGCAATTACCCTGATATTTTTGTTTTCACAGTATTCTTCGACGGCATTATTGCCTGTGCCGTAGCGGTTAATCACCACAGCATAATCCTTCCCGATGATTTCCATGGTTTCAACAGCCAGCTTAAGGTCATGCAGCCCAAAGGGCGTAGGCTCTGTTATAAGTATAACCCTGTCAGCATCCTTTGTGGCTTCTATAACCGGACATGATGTACCCGGCGGGGAATCAAGTATCATAATGCTATCATCCCCCGCCAGCTGGTTTATGTATTCCAGTGTCTGTGCAATCAATGGCACAGCCTGTTCCTGGCCTATATCAAGCCTGCTGCTGACAAAATCAAGATTAGTGCCCCTGTAATGGCCAAGCATACCCATTCGTTGTTTCTTCATTGGTAGAGCAGACTCCGGGCACATTTCGGAACATGCATAGCAGCTATGACATAATTCAGGATAAACAAGTATATGCTTACCCAGATTCAGCACAGCATTAAAGCTACATACCTCCTGGCACAGTCCGCAAAATGTGCAGTCCTGCTCCACCCACCCGGGGATCATTTTATACTTTACTTCTTCATATACTTTTTCAGCCCTGATGAATAAACCGGAATTAGGCTCTTCAACATCAAGGTCCGCAAGTACAATATCCCTGTATGCAGAAAGGTAAACAGCAAGGTTGGTTGCCAGTGTTGTTTTACCGGTACCCCCTTTGCCGCTGGCTATTGCTATCTTCACTATATCATTTAGCTGTATAATGGTCACAAAAGTTATTACCGCTCAGGATAGTCAATAATGATTATCCACCGCAGCGGTATTTAATGGTCACACAGGTTACTACCGCTTACAAGAGTATCTTTCAGGTAATTTTCTACCAGCGTTTTCGGCTTACCCTCGCTTACCCCAACGCATACCTTAATATTATTGGCAGCAAAAAGATCACGGGCTTTCTGGCCCATACCCCCTGCTATTATTACATCAACACCCAGCTCTGCAAGGAACCGCGGGTATACACCCGGCTGATGTACAGGAGGGGTGACATACTCCTCCTTTATTACGGTATTGTTCTCCGTGTCAATAAGAGCGAACCTTTCACAATGACCAAAATGAGCTGTCAGCTCATTTCCTACAGTTGGAACAGCAAATTTCATTTTCAGTTTTTATTGATTATTTATTCAGTAATTCCTCCCTGATCATCGGGTGTCCGCAATCAGGGCATTTAATGCTTGTACATTTAACACCTTGTTGATGAGGCAGTTTTTTTCCGCATTTTGAACAAACGCAAAATCCACCCGGACCAAAACTGCCTCCCTTGTTTCTTCCTTTTCCACCCTGTCCGGGTCCTCTGTCCTGTCTCATTAGTCCTTAAATTTTGATAGTTTGTTTTCAAGGAAAGCCAGCTGCTCTTTCAGCCCGTCTATTTCCTTTTCAAGAAACCGCTTTTCATTTTTAGTATCAGCACTATAATCGGGTGCAGGAATACTTCCCCAGGCATATCCCCGGCCAAACCTGCCTCCCGGTCCCCGACGAAAACCCGATCCCGGTCCCCGTCCTGATCCATAAGCCCGGCCATAAAAGCCACCGGGTTCATCATTACCGACGCAAAATCCGAGGCGCCGTCCGGTCATCGGACCTGCTCCTGTTGGTCCTGTTCTGTCTCCTCCTGGCATAATTACCTCCTTTTTTAAATGTTACTTTTTCTGTTTCTGTGCCTGCAGCAATTACCATGTCCGAATCCACCCGCCAGGTTAAGCAGGTTATCTGAATGACAAACAGGACACTGGGTAATTGCCTGGTTAAAATTTGTTTTGAACATATGTCCGCAGTCCTGGCATTTTATAATGTTATTCCTGAAATGAACATTCCCGCCATTTATACTAAGGAGTTTTCCCTGGGTGATAAAATCAACCAGCTTTTTCCTGGCCTGCTCAATCAGCCTGGTGAAGGTTGATCGTGAAATTTCCATTTCTTCTGCCGCTTCTGCGTGAGACATAGCATTCTGATCAGCCAGACGCAGGGCCTCGAACTCATCAAGTGAGAGATCTATTACATCAAGCCCCTGTGCCCTGGAACCAATAGGTTTGAACTCCGTGTAAAGCGGGGGCTCATACACTATACGGTTATTTTTCGGTCTTGGCATTATAAACTATTTTTACACAAATATAATGCACATATGCTCATAATGCAAATAAAAACAATACTTTTTTTGGCCTGTATCATGATTGTTTATCCCGTAAGGTACAGTTGTATAATTGCTACTGATTCGTAGATTTTTGTCATAAGTATAAGCACTTCACTTCCAGTAAGGCATACAGGTAATTCAGCTGCCCTGGCAGGGACAGCAGTAACACAACTGTGTTCATGTACGATAACGGTACCGGTATCAGAATAATACAGTTAAAAGAAAGAAAAGCAGCTTATACTATTTTCCTGCTATACTCTGCGATCTTATAGAAGGCATCCGGGACGGGAGTGTGAAAACACTGCCTTACACCTTTACCTTTTTATGCTCCTCGGCTGTAACAACCTGGTAGGCCTTATTAACAATAAGATCAGCTTTCGGTTTGAGTGAGGTAACGGCTTTATGTTCACAGTCAAGTATCTTCAGCCTGAAAGTGTTCATCTCCTCTTTCATCCTCATGATCTGGTTAATCTTTGTCTCCTGGTAGGTAAGATCAATAAAAACCCTCAGGTCAACATCCGGGGCATCAATGGCATACAGGCCATCGATAACCAGCAGGTCTATCTTGCTGAAATCGGTAATCAGCTTATCTACCTGCTCGGGTATCAGGTCAATGCAGGGAACCATACATTCCTGCTCTTCTTTGAAATCCCTGATGGTCTTCCTTATCTTCACCCAGTCATACTCATCAATACCTATCCTGTCAAAGCCCTTATTCCTCCGCCACTCTTCACGTAAGAGGGGTTGTATCTTATAATAATTATCGGTATGTATAACCTTCACCCTTATATTATCTTCTTTCAGAGCCTTGCCGAGGGTATGTGCCAGCTCGGATTTACCCGAGCCTGACTCACCTGATATACCAACAATATACCTGTATCTTCCGTTTTTCTTCTCCAGCTCCTGTCTCACTATCTTCTGAATAGCTTTAGCAGCTTCCTTGTGCATCTCGCTTATCAAAAGCACATCACCTAACATTCTGTCTTATTTTTTAAATTCATCTTAAATATCCTGCCTCTTTCCAGTACAATTCTTTCACCGCAAATATGGACTTTTATTTTATTTTTCCTGCTCCTGTCGGCTATTATTTCAAGGCTGTTTTCAATAACAGCCACTTTGAAATGTGAAGACCTGAAACTGAAACTGAACTTCACGCTCTTCCAGTGTTCCGGCAGATCGGGAAATATTACCGGTTCATCGCCTGACAGATCCAGTCCGCAGAAGACAGACATTACAGTATACACAGTTCCGGCCATTACACCGCAATGTATGCCTTCTCCTGTAGTCCCTCCCTGTATGTCAACCAGGTCGCTCTGCAGTGCCTCCATATACATTTTCCATCCAAAATCATGCCTTCCCAGCCTGTAAGCCAGCTCTGAATGTACAAGTCTTGACAGCGTTGAACCATGGGATGTCCTTGCAATATAATAATCAAAGTTCTTCTCAAAGTAATCCCCAGGCACCTCATATCCCAGCCTGTTAATGATGGATGTGGTAGTATCATGTCCGAGGTTAAAGAAAGCCATCAGCAGGTCTGCCTGCTTGGACAGTTTATATTCATCCGGCGATTTACCTTCAGCTTTAAGTATCCTGTCAAGACGGTGAACATCTCCATACTTCTCCCTGTATGCCTCCCAATCCAGCTCCTTAAGATCAAGATAACCCCTGAACTGTTCAATAATACCCTCAGCGGAAATACTAAGCAGCAGATTTGAGCTGATATTATTCCATTTTTCAAGTTCGTCCGGCTTAACCACCTCATACCTGTTAAACAGCTTATCCTTCTCCACCTCACTCAGTCCCTCGATAAATTCCAGCGCTTTCTGCATCATCCAGCTTGTCATTATATTGGTATAGGCATTATCTGTCAGGCCTCCTTCCTTCTCTCCCGGCAGTTTTTCATGAAATTCATCCGGGCCCATTACCTTATGTATATGATATCCGCCTTCTTTCTCATCATATTCACATTTACTTTCCCAGAAACGGCAAATCTCAAAAAGCATTTCGGCTCCATACTTCATCATAAATGGTTTATCACCGCTTACCTGGTAGTAGTTATAGAGATTAAAAGCAATAGCCAGACTCACATGTCTCTGCAGGTGACTGTAATCATCTCCCCACCTGTTCGAAATAGGGTTAAGATGTACAACCTGCGTTTCCTCCCTTCCGTCACTGCCACTCTGCCAGGGATACATTGCTCCCCTGTACCCTTCTTCACGGGCGGCATCCCTTGCTCTGTCAAGCCTTCTGAACCGGTACATAAGCACTGATTTCACCACTTCCGGGAAATGGATATTATATAAAGGCAGGATATACAGCTCATCCCAGAATATATGTCCGCGGTAGGCCTCACCGTGCAGTCCGCGTGGCGGTATGCCTGCATCAAGGTCCACATGGTGTGGTGATGCCGTAACCATCATATGGTACAGGTGCAGTCGCACCAGTTTCTGAGCATTCCTGTCGCCCTCCACAACCGTATCTGCTTCACCCCATATTTTATCCCATGCCTTTGCCGACAATTCCAGTTCCCCCTTATAATCAGTCATCCTCTCTATAGCTTTGCGGGTATGCTTCTCTGGTATTGTAACCTTCTTATCCTGTGAGCTGTAGATTGCAACAAGCTTTTCCAGCACCTGTTCCTTTCCCTTTTCAGCTTTAATGGTAAAATCCTGGCAGGCCCTGCCCTTAGAACATGTACAATTCACTATACCGTCCAGATCCTCACTACCATTTAATATATGCCTGGCGCCCAGCTGTATTATAATATTAGACTCGGTTGTCCTAACCTTAATAAATGCCCTGTTGCCATCCACCCTTTCCGACATATGACTCAGGTGCTTCTGGTTAAGATCCTTATACCTCTCCACGCCTGCATTTATATGATTGCCGTCAAGCTCAGACCTGATAGTTATCTCTTCATCATAATTAACAGGTATTACAGTATATTTCATTGCTGCAACATGCTTATAATGCATGCTGGCAAACCTTGACGAACGGACTATTGTTATCCTCCCCTCAGCATCCTCCAGTTCAAGCTCACGCTGAAGCTCCCCATTTCTGAAATTAAGTTTCCGGCTGAAGCTCTTTATTTTCATTCCCGGATCCGGACCAAAAGAGAACCAGTCCCCATCACCTATCCTGAATTTAACAGGGATCCAGTTTGGGATATTAACAAAATCTTCGTTCTCTATATCTCTTCCTGCCACATTTGACACAAGCCTGTTATAGAGTCCTGATATATATGTACCAGGATAATTAACCTTATTGGCCTTGCTTTCCTCCAGTGCCCCCCTGGTACCGAAATACCCGTTACCCACAGTCAGCAATACTTCCCTTGACTGCTCCTTATCCATATCATAATCATGATACTGCAGGCACCAGCTATCCCTTTCGATTCCCTCGTCAAACCACTTATTAATATCATCAATACTGATCTCCGAGAGGTCTTCGACAACTATATCCCCTCCATTGACCAGCAACTCATTTACATTACCCTCACGGGCAACACCGAGCACAAGCCCAAAATTACCGTTCCGACCGGCCTGCACACCTGACACTGCATCCTCCACCACTATTGACCTGTGATATTCCACACCAATCCTGTCGCATGCCGTGGTAAAAATATCAGGCTCAGGCTTACCTTTCAGTCCAAGTTCAACCGATACAACACCATCTATCCTTGTCTCAAAAAGGTCAAGCAACCCAGCCGTCTCAAGCACAAGCTTGCAGTTCTTGCTTGATGAAGCCACACCTACATGCACTCCGAGTTTTTTCAGCTGATTAATCATCTTAACGGTTGACTCATACACCTGTACTCCTTCCCTGTCGAGTATCTCCCTGAACTTAACATTCTTGCGGTTTCCCAGGCCGCAGACCGTATCTTTTGAAGGATCATCGCCCGGATCACCATAATCCAGCTCTATTCCCCTGGCTTCCAGGAATGAAGCCACTCCTTTATACCTGGGCTTGCCATCCACATAAGGAAGGTAATCATCATTATGGGTAAACTCTTTGAAAGCTACATTATTCTTTTCCGACCATTCATGCAGGAACTCGTCAAACATACGTTTCCAGGCTGTTCCATGAACAAGAGCTGTTTTGGTAATTACACCATCCAGGTCAAATATTACGGCATCGAATTTCAGCATATTTAAAACTATTTAGTACAAAATTTGGTTATAAAAGCCAGTCATTGTATTTTATTGAAGATTTTTTCCAGATCGATCCTGCTTTAACGATACAAAAATGATAACCTGCAATTAAAACACACAAAATAATGAAAAAATTATTCATAGCCTCAAAACAGGTCCCTCTAAATGTGTCATTCGATGAAACGGGACTCCAGTTAGAACATACAGGTGAGTTATCCATACCCGGACTCAAGGAGTTTTATGAACAGTTTGAAACTACGTGGGTAGGATATACCGGCCTGACTGACCAGGACTACAGTGAAGAGGACAAGAAAAAGATAGACAGGGAATTAAAGGAGTGCAGCTGTGTCCCCATTTACTCCGGCAGGGAAGATTATGAATTATTCCTTCATGATTTTTCAAGGAACACCCTCTGGCCCCTCTTTCATTATTTCCCCCAGGACACTGAATATAATGACAAAGCCTGGGAAGCATATATGAAGGTTAACGGTATTTATGCCCGGAAACTGGCCTCTCTCATGAATGACGGGGATATACTGTGGGTGCATGATTTCCACCTTATGCTTCTCCCAAAAATGATAAGGGATCTGCGTCCGGGTATATCCATCGGGCTTTTTATCCATGTTCCCTTTCCTTCCTACGAGGTTTTCAGGTTACTACCCTGGAGAACTGAGATCCTTGAAGGGATGCTGGGTGCAGATCTTATCGGTTTTCACACCTATGGTTACGTAAGGCATTTCCTGAGCAGTGTAAGGAGGCTGATGGGCTACGATACTGTTTTCAACAGGATAGCCATTGACGAAAGGACGTTAATGATAGATGCTTTTCCCAGGGGCATCCATTATGAGAGGTTTGTAAGTGAGCTTAAGCTGCTGCGGGAAAACGGCCAGGGGAAAGAGAACAGGATAAAAAAGCAGATTGAGCATCACCTGGTTAAATCGAAGGACAAAAAGATTATCCTGTCCATAGACCCCCTTGATTATACAAAAGGCATACCCCAGAGGGTAAGGGCCTTTGAGCTATTCCTCCAGGAACATTCCGAATATCTTGAGAAGGTGAGCCTTCTGCTTCTTGCCCTCCCTACAGGGGAAACGGGACCATCATACCATACACTCAAGAGCCAGGTTGATGAGCTGGTGGGAAGGATAAACGGCACCTACGGCACTATTATATGGACACCGATAATATACCTTAACCAGCATTTCAGCTTTGAGGAGTTAATAGGGCTGTATGCCTTCTCAAATATAGCTCTTATATTACCCCTGCGTGACGGCATGAATATGGCAGCGAAGGAATATGTAGCATCACGCATTGACGGGAAAGGTGTTCTTATACTCAGCGAGCTTGCCGGCGCTGCCAAGGAATTGCATGAGAGCATACTTGTTAACCCCAATGATCTTGGTGCAGTGGTGAAAGCCATTAAACAGGCACTGGAAATGCCTGATGACGAACAGGTCAGGCGCAACAGGGTGATGAATGAAAGACTCAGACGTTACACCCTGAACAGGTGGGCTAATGAATTTATCTCCAAGCTACAGGGTGTTAAGAAGATACAGGAGACCAACCTGACAAGGAAACTGAGCCAGAGAAGGAGGAACGAGATAATCACCACATACAAGATTGCAGGCAAACGCATTCTTTTTCTCGATTATGACGGTACCCTGGCATGGTTTAAAAAGAATCCGGAAGACGCAAAGCCGGACGAGGAACTGTACAGTATCATCGATGCACTTACTGCTGATGAGAATAATACCGTCACCATCATCAGCGGCCGCGACAAGGAGACACTCAGCAGATGGTTCCCCGATAAATGGAAGCTGCATTTTATTGCCGAACATGGTGTGTGGCTCAAAGAACCAGACGGTAACTGGCATATGATGGAGCAAATAGATAATGAGTGGAAAGAATCTGTCTTACCCCTGCTGGAGTTCTTTGTTGACCAGACACCCCAGACCTTCATTGAGCATAAAAATTTCTCCCTGGTATGGCATTACCGCAAGGCCGATCCCGACCTCGGTGAACAAAGGGCATGGGAGCTTAAAGACGAACTGCGCTACCTTACAGCCAATCTCAACCTGGAAATAATGGACGGGGACAAGGTGCTTGAGATAAAATATTCCGGTATCAATAAAGGCCGGGCAGCCCTGCAAAAGATGGCTACAATTGATTATGACTTTATCTTCGCCGTGGGCGACGACTGGACGGATGAATATACTTTCGATGCTATGCCCCCTGAAGCATACACAATAAAGGTTGGGACAAAAACCACCAGGGCAAACTATTACGTTAAGGCTGTTGACGATGTACGGTCACTGCTCAGCGCCTTTACAGAAAAAGGCTGAAAATATACTGTGGCAATAGAGGTCGGCACAGACCTTCTTATGTCTCTGAAGCTATCCGGACAACATATCATACCATGCAAATTTTGATTCTCTGAGCTGTTTTGCGTAACTTGCAAAACTTTGATTATGCTATATTTAAACATGATAATATGATATTACAAATGAGGAATTTTCTTATTATACCGATAATCACACTGTTATTTTCATCCTGCAGCACCGAAGAGCCTATATCCGGGGAGCCTAACATAATATATATACTGGCAGATGACCTGGGCTATGGTGATGTCTCCTCCTTTAACCCGGCATCAAAAATAATAAGCCCTAATATTGACATGATTGCCTCAGGAGGAATGATGTTTAAGGATGCTCATTCAGGATCTTCTACAGGCACCGGCAGCAGGTATGGCATACTAACAGGTCGTTATTCCTGGAGAACAGACCTTGAGGAGGAAGATAAAAAAAATCCTGGCAAACCACTTATTGACGAAAACAGGCTAACCGTAGCCTCCATGTTAAAAGAAAAAGGCTATTCCACAGCATGTATAGGGAAATGGCAGCTGGGACTGGGCTGGGTAACAGACCAGGAGAATGAAGGCATTGATTTCAGCCGGGAACTTACAGCAGGACCGGGCACTTCAGGTTTTGACTACTCCTATATAGTACCCGGTTCTCTCAATACACCGCCTTACGTTTATATTGAGAATCATAAGGTAACAGCAGAACCTGACCGTACAAGCTCCGACAACTCGGAGTACGGAGGATGGAAGGAAGGACCCACCGGTGCTGATTTTAAACATGAAGAGGTGCTTCCGCATCTTACAGAAAAGGCGGTGGAATGGATAAACCTGAATGCAAAAGAAGATGAGCCCTTCTTCCTTTATTTCGCACCTACAGCCCCTCATGCCCCTATACTACCATCGGAAGAATTCGAGGGGGTAAGCAGCACTAACCAATACGGCGATTTTGTGGTGATGCTCGACCATATGGTAGGACAGATAACGGCTGCCCTTGAAGAGAATAAAGCATCGGAAAACACAATCATTATATTCACCTCCGATAACGGTTATGCACCTGGTCCCGGTATTAAGGAACTAAGCACACTTGGACACTCACCCGGATTTGTATTCAGGTGCCATAAATCGGAAATCTTCGAAGGCGGACACCGTGTTCCCTTTATCATCAGGTGGCCTGATGTAATAAAGCCGGGAAGGACTGGCGTAGTACCTGTATCACTTAATGACCTTATTGCCACCATGGCAGACATAACCGGCTATAAGCTGTCCGATGATGCTGCTGAGGATTCATACAGCCTGCTGCCGGTGATAAAGGAAGAAACTGTTAAATATGAAAGAAAATCGATAATTCATCATTCAGATAGAGGACACTTTGCCATAAGAAAAGGTAATTGGAAGCTCATTGCATCTGCCGGTACGGAGGCACCCGCAATCCAAACAGAGGAGGAAACAGGAGAAACGGAATTGGCTGAACCACGTTTGTATGACCTCGACAGCGACCCCAGGGAAGAGAATAATGTAGCCGAAGATAATCCGGATATTGTGGATGATCTGAAAGAACTGCTGCTCGAATATATACAGGAAGGACGATCAACACCCGGCTGACCTACCAGGTAAGGCAAAAGAACTGCACCCGCAATTAAGGCTGATTATGATTCGCTGCGATAATAAATAACCAGGTTGGCCTGCTGTTTTACAAGGTCAATACGGCCTATCTTTATTCTTGTGATATTAAGCCCTGTCAGCTCGCTGAGTATGCCGGCAAGATGCTTCTCCCCCTGGTAAACATCGTCCAGCTTATCATATATAATCTCCTTTTGCATATGCCTGTTGGTACACAGGAATATCTCAAGTATCCATACAGGAATAATAATAAGCGTATTATACAATATTATACCATTAACAGGATCGGAAAAATTTACGAGTGAATTAATCATTGAAACACCTATGACAAGGAAGAGGTAGGTCATTTCCCGCACAGGTATACTCTGTGTCCGGAACCTGAGTATACCGAACAGGGCAAACAGCCCGAGTGCAAAACCCAGCTGTATATCAACCATATCCAGGGCCGTACATATCATGAAAACTATCACCCCGAGAAGGAAAAAGGAGAACAGGTATTCAGGAATGCCTTCCTTCCTGTATTCATAGTACAGGAACCTGACAAGTATTACCAGTGTAATCATGTTAAGGGCAAACCTTATAAGGAATATTTTTGTTTCACCCAGGTCTATCGCCCCTGTGGCAGGTAATATCAAATCAACCATCCGGCCATTTATTAATTTTTGCAAGTCTTCATATATCTGTCTATGATCTCATCTTTCCTGTAAAGCCTGTAAAAACTCCTGATATACCTGATAAGATCTCTCCTGTTCCGGCCCTCAAGATAACTAAATTCTTTAATGGTGTCAATAAAAATATTCTTCTTTTCCATATAATAATCAAGGACATCCCTGTACTCATCCTCGCTTCTGCAGGGTCCGAGATATGCCCTGTCGCGTATATCCTCCAGTCCCAGATCCTCCCGTGCAACAGCATACCCGGCATTAACCCAGCCCGTAAAATCGAAATCATAGGGTACGGCTATCACATCCCCAGGCAACTCTTCATCGCCGAATACTTTTATATTATGCATCAGGGAAACAAGCCAGTCTGAATTAGCAATAAGATGCTGAAAAACGGATAGTTTCAATAATAAATCCTCTTCCACTGCCTCATTGCCTATCTCAACATCCTCTATTTCATCCATCCCGAACCTTTTTTCCAGCATGCTTACCGGTTCAAGCAAAAACCCGGTTTTAACGGTATATAAGGTATCATGCTTAATATCATAATAGCTGATATTAAGCAAGCGCACCCTGAAACTGTAATCAGTCACAATATTATATATCTTATAGGCCAGGTACTCCCTTAACACATAGGTCTCATAATCCTTATCAGGCATGCAATGGCTTACCAGCTTGACTTTTTTCAGAGCGTCAATATCAGAATAACCCGTTTCAGTATCTTTAAAATTCAGCATCAGGGGCGGAAAGTCGCAATTGCGGCGCCTGAAATTTCCCCTGGCGCTGATTTTAATTCCTGTTGCTATAGTATCGCCACCATCAGGACATATCATAATAAAAGCATCAAGATACTCGTCTTCAGCTTTCTCTCTCATAAAAGCCGCTATATCGAAACTCAGAGAAACATTAAGCCTGTCCTTACCTTCAAACAGCCTGAAAGATCTGCCCTCATCCATACCCGCCCTAAGCTGAAATGAACCTAAACTGGTGAACAGCACTAGCAGCAAAACAGTCCTTACCTTCGATAATCCCATATCATTTACTTGTTTAATTTTTTGCCCACCGGCACCAACCATTCCCTTTCAAAAAAATTTGCATGCTCATAGTCAGGTGGTCTAAGCCGGCATGTCTTATAATGCCTGAGGCCTACTGGTCAAGGCATGTAAACTTCAGCATATCAATTATCCGGTCACGCTTATACAATTTAAAGAAACCATCAAGATACCTGCTTACATATTTCTTTGATTTCTCATCCAGCAGGCTGCATTTTTCTATCTCATCATAAAAATTATCCTTATTGTCCATGAATTCCTGCAGTATTCTTGAATATGTTGAATCCGGCCGGCAGGCACCCAGGAAAACCCTTTGCCTTACATTCTCTATATGCAGAGCTTCCGCGGGCAGTGCATAGGAAGTGTTCACAAATCCTGAATAATCAAAATCATAGGGAATAGCCACACCTTTAACCTGTTGCCTTTTCTTTACAACTTTTATATTATGGTATGAGGCAACCTGCCAGTCGGGGTTACCCACCATAAACTGGAAGATGGTCATCCTGTCGAGTTCATCCGGCACAAGGTCAGAATATCTGAGCAGAAGATTCTCTATCTCAAAAGCATTCATACGCTGCTCAAGCAGGTCAAGGGGCTCAATCAAAAAGCCGTATTTACTGTAGTGCCTTCCTTTTTTTCCGGTATCTATATATTTCACCCTCAGCAGGCGTACCCTGAAACTGTAATCGGTGACCAGGTTATATAATTTATAAACAAGGTATTCCTTTAATAAATAGCCCTCGTAAGGGTTGGCCGGGTTACAATGGGTAACCATCTTAATGTTTTTCATACTGTCAATATCGCCGTACACCGTACGTGTATTCTTAAAATTCAGCCTTATGGGAGGAAAGGTACACAGATCGCGTCTGGATACGCCCCTTGCCCTGAGCTTTATATCATAGCTCACTGAATCATCAGCACTGTTATATATGGTGATCACTGCATCCATATATTCCTCATCAGACTTCTGGCGCATAAACGTAGTGATATCGAAGCGAAGACTGATATCCAGTATCTCGCCGGTTTCAAATATACCCTCTACCTCGCCGGGTGTAACTGTTAAAGTATCGCTTAAAAATCCTTTATAGTCCTGGGCCGGACAGCCATCAGCTATAAAGACCATCAGAATAACTAATAATACGGACCCTTTTATCATAGCTTCTTTTGATTATTTGTTTTCCATACTTTCATTGTCATTCTCTTCTCCATAATCCACTTCCGGCTCATCGTCATCCTCCTCATAATACCAGTCGGGCAGCTTCCGCTGTGGTCCCTCCTTCCTGTACAGGATGGCCAGTATCAGTCCCGCCCCCGCTCCAAGCATATGTGATTCCCATGACACATGGATATCCACGAAGGGAAACATACCCCATACCATTGAGCCATACAGGAACACCACCAGCAGGGACAGTGCCATCAATCGAAAGTGCTTCCGTATAAAGCCGCTGAAAAAAAGAAAGGAAGCCAGTGAATATACCAGTCCGCTCGCACCTATATGCCATGCCTCCCTTCCCGCTATCCACACAAATAAACCTGAGATCAGCCATGAGAAAACAGTTATACGGAAAGCTATCTCCGAGTAAAAAAAGAAAACGGCAGTGCCCAGAACGAAAAGAGGGACACTGTTATTAAAAAGATGTTCACCGTCGCTGTGAATAAAGGGAGATGTAATTATACCATGCAGTCCTGATGCTTCCAGGGGGTATATCCCCAGGTAGTACAGGCCGGATTCCAGTTGCGTTTGCAAAAAAAGGATCAGCCATAACAGGATAATAAAACTCCCCGGTAAAAGCATACTCAGCAGCAGCTTTTTCCTGAAGAGCCTGTCGGTCGTTATTTCATCTGCCTGTATCGTCATAGATCAGTCATGGTAAAAATCCACCAGGTAACCTCCGTATTTCCTTATATTAAGAACATAACCACTCTCAAAGATCATATACTGGCCTTTTATTCCATCCAGTACAGCCTCAATATGCCTGTCCTTCTCCAGGTTCAGTGCTCTGACCTTATGAGGGTATTCCCTTACCGGGTACTTAAATCTATATATCCTGTTATCATCACAATAATATTTCTGCATCTCTCCGGGCAGCAGCTCATGTGCTCTCTCTTTTTCCTCAACAAGATATGTATCCGGATAGTTCAGTCCTGTAAGCATATGTCTCCAGTTGGTTTTATCTGAAAGGTGTTTCTTCAGCTCAAGCTCAATCAGTCCGGCTGAATAACGGTTGGGTGTTCGCGCCAGTTTTATTGCTTCACTGGCACCCTGGTCTATCCATCTGACCGGCACCTGTGATTTGCGTGTCACCCCCACTTTCAATCCCGGGCTCAGGGCAAGGTAAACATAATGATCCTGCAGGCAGTTTTTCCCGGACCACTCCATATCACGTGATATACCCAGGTGGGCCTGGCATTTCTCAGGGTGCAGCATACAGGCTTCAGTCTGTGGCAGGCTGATAAAGCATGGGTAGCAATAACCCTGGGCAAATGTTTTCTTTATCGCCCTTCCACAGTTAATGCAGCTAATCTTGCCAAGGTATTCCATCCCTATCTTTTTCCCTGTAAGGCTGTTCAACGGTATATTATCAATGCCCACAGGCAGGGTATAGCTTACCGGCACTGAAGGATCGTCATTATCATAGCCTGCTGCCATCTTTCTTAGCTCACCTCTGCTTTTCATCCGTTTTAAGCTTTTGCTGTCATAAACATTTTACAAAATTTTCGCACCTCATTAAACCGCCCCTTCCGTATTATATTATTTTTCTGGCGGGTATATTATACCTGCCTTCTTTCGTATCCTGTCCAGCGTGGCCAGCAGGTCGCGGCTGAAAGACAGTGGCACCAGGGGGCTTTCATTCAATCCCCTGTCCATACATTCCATTACCTCCTCTGCCTCATACTGGAACCCCATACCCTCGGGTTTACAGGTAAACTCTTCGATGTTGCCGCCGGCATATTCAATCCTCACATGCTGGGTCATATCCCTGTCCCTGCTGAGAAAGATATTGGCCTTCTCACATATTAACTCCGTACTTATACCGCCGTCATTGCCAAAGGAGCTGTAAAGTGATGCCCCGCGCCCGTCCTTATAAGCGAATAATATACCTATGGACTCATCAACGCCGGTACCGGCAAAAACGGTGCTGGTCTCAATACTGTCAGGCTTACCTATAAACCTTAAGGCATCCATAACAGGATAAATGCCAATATCAAGCAGGGAGCCACCTGCAAGCTCAGGGTTAAAGGCTCTTCCTTCAGGATCATATGGTGCCTTAAATGAAAATTTCGATATAATATACTGCACGCTTCCTGCCCTTCCATCCATTATCACTTCACGGGCTTTGATATATGAAGGCTGGAATGGGGGCCACAGGGCCTCCATCAGGAAAACCTTGTTCTCCATGGCAGAGTTGATAATCTCATCAAGCTGAAGGCTGTTAAGGGCAAAGGGCTTTTCGCACAGCACTGCTTTGCCGTTCCTGAGGCACAGCAGGCTGTGCTCATAATGGTGTGAATGGGGTGTTGCCACGTATACAATATCCAGCAATGGATCGGAGGCAAAGGCAAGATAATCACCATATGCCTTACTGTAGCCCTGTTCAGAGGCAAAGGCCTCCGCCCTCCCGGCATTTCTTGACACAACTGAATACAGGTTTGCATTATCCAGCTGTTTTAAGCCGGCAGTGAATTTGCGCGCTATGCGTCCCGGACCGATAATCCCCCAGTTATATTTTTTCACGTGATTATATTTTATTTATTTCATTGGCCACATGGAACTTACCATTA
>JBKHBA010000299.1:0-3189 GCA_046542595.1 Bacteroidales bacterium
GACCATATTTCAATGGTAACCTGGTTGGTTAAGGCTGCATACACATCCTCTGCTTCCGCATTTATGGTGTATGTTTTTTTAAATGTTTTCATTTATAAAATAATTTATATCAGGCCCGATAATTTATAGCAGGACTGTCCGGCATTGACTCTCCCCGCAGCTTAGCTTCGAGGAAAACTTTTAGCCCGGCAAAGCCAACCGGACCTGCGAGCTCAGCACAGCTAATCATCGATCCAGGAACTATCCCACTGGTGCTCGCTTACCCCGCCGCAAGCAGCGGAGAACACAACCTGCGAGTTCGCCGGAGCCAACCGGGTTTATGAGCCCGGCGAAGCCAACCGGGTTTATGAGCCCGGCGAAGCCAACCGAGCCTGCGAGCTCGGCGAAGCCAATGCGCTCGCAGTATTCAAAAATACCAATTTAAAATTAATTTACATCACAAAGCCACCTTTACATAATGATTTTAAAAAATCAAAATATCATTTTGTTTTACACAGATAAAATTATTATAAAAGAATCAGTAGGTTTGCAGTACTCATTAAAAAATTACAGTTATGACCAGAATGATTATCGTATCACTTACTCTGCTTCTGATCTTTCCCATTGCAGCAGATGCTCAGAAAGATATACCGGAAGAGTTCACCATGGTTTATTACAATGCCGACAATTTTTTTGATATGACTGATGACCCGGGACGGGCGGACGATGATTACCTGCCGGGCGGAATAAAGGCATGGGACAGCAACAGGTATAAGGCAAAACTGAAAGCTGTAACGAAAAATATAGCTATGGCAGGTGATGTGCGACAACCGGATATCATAGGGCTTTCTGGCATTGAAAATAAAAAAGTGATAAAAGATATTATATCAGGAAAAAGGTTGCGCAGGGCTGATTATACAGTGCATGTAACAGGTTCAGAAGGAATGAATACTGCTTTCCTGGTAAAAGAGGAGCTGATGGATGTTGACAGGACAGAGACAATAGCTATCGACAGCACATTTTTAGGAAAAGGAGAAGCTTCTAATTATAATATACTGTATATCAACGGTGAAGTAAAAGGCCTGGGGCGATGCCATTTCTTTATCAATGACTGGCCGGGCATAAAAAACAATACCAGGGTCCCTGAAAACCTCCGGATAGGTGCAGCCATAGCCCTGAGAAAGAAAACAGATGAAATATTCAACTTCGAGAGGGATGCCAGGATATTCATAATGGGCACCTTCTATGATGAACCTACCAACAGGAGCCTATTATCGGTGCTCAATGCCAGTAATAAGAGGAAAAATTTTGATTACCGCGACCTTTATAACCTCTTTTATGACAAACATAATATTGAGGGTGGGGGTACCGTATTAATTAACAATACCTGGCAGATGTGGGACCATATAACGGTATCAACGGACCTGCTTGCCGGGAACCGCGATTACCATATTGAGTTCAGCTCGGGAGGCATCTACATGCCGGATGAGGTGAGTAAGGACAGAAGCGTTTTAAGAAGCACCTACCAGGGAGATGAATACACGGGAGCGGTGTCAGCACACATGCCTGTCTTCTGTAAAATAAAAAAAAGAGAATTATAACCAATGAAATTCAAGCTTGTCTCCGATTATGTTCCTACGGGCGACCAGCCTGAAGCAATAAGCCAGCTTGTTGAAGGGCTGAAGAGCGATACCCCTTACCAGACCCTGCTGGGTGTTACCGGCAGTGGCAAAACATTTACCATAGCCAATGTCATTGAACAGATTGACAGGCCGGTACTTGTGCTCAGCCATAACAAAACGCTGGCTGCACAGCTATACGGTGAGTTCAGGCAGTTCTTCCCGGATAATGCCGTTGAATATTTTGTGTCGTACTACGACTACTACCAGCCGGAAGCTTACCTGCCCGTAAGCGACACCTACATCGAAAAAGACCTATCCATAAATGATGAGATAGAGAAGCTGAGGCTTAGCACAACCTCATCCCTGCTGTCAGGCCGCCGGGATGTCATTGTTGTATCCTCGGTCTCCTGCCTCTACGGTATAGGCAACCCTGAAGATTTTCACAGCAACACCATACATATCAGGCAGGGCGACAGCCTGGCCAGGAATATTTTCCTGCGCAAGCTAGTTGACAGTCTATATGCCAGGAATGAGATGGAATTTAAAAGAGGGACATTCAGGGTTAAAGGTGATACGGTGGATATTTTCCCGGCTTATGCCGATATAGCCCTGAGGGTGATATACTGGGGTGATGAGATTGAAGAAATAGAGCTGTTCGATCCTGTTTCGGGCGACAGCCTGGAAAGGCCGGAGGAGTATGTTATTTACCCGGCAAATATTTTCGTGACAACACGCCACAGGATAAACCAGGCCATACACCAGATACAGGAAGACATGATCAAACAGTCTGCCTATTACAGGGAGATAGGCAAGGGTCCTGAGGCGCAGCGACTGGAACAGAGGGTGTCCTATGACCTTGAGATGATCAAGGAACTGGGCTACTGCAGCGGTATTGAAAACTACTCGCGCTATTTTGACGGACGCAAACCGGGCACAAGACCTTTCTGCCTGCTCGATTATTTCCCCGATGATTTTATCACCGTTATTGATGAGAGTCATGTTAGCATGCCACAGATAAAAGCAATGTACGGGGGCGACCATTCAAGAAAACAGACCCTGGTGGACTATGGTTTCAGGCTGCCTGCGGCACTGGACAACAGGCCCCTCAGGCTCGAGGAGTTTGAGTCTCTTTCCGGCCAGACCATCTTTGTCAGCGCCACCCCGGCAGACTATGAGCTTGAGAAGAGCGAGGGTGTTTTCGTTGACCAGGTGATAAGGCCAACGGGACTCCTTGATCCGCCGGTGGAGGTAAGGCCGAGCAGGAACCAGGTGGACGACCTTATGAATGAAATAAAAGAGCGCAGCGCCGCCAGTGAGAGGACACTGGTAACCACGCTTACAAAGAGGATGGCCGAGGAGCTGACTGCTTACCTGACAAGGTACAATATTAAATGCACCTATATTCATTCGGATATTGACACCCTTGAAAGGGTTGAGATACTGGAAGGACTGCGCGAGGGTAAATATGATGTGCTGGTGGGTGTTAACCTTCTCCGTGAAGGTCTCGACCTGCCCGAGGTATCACTTGTGGCGGTTATCGATGCCGACAAGGAAGGGTTCCTGAGGTCGGCGCGCTCACTGACACAGA
>JBKHBA010000300.1:0-3172 GCA_046542595.1 Bacteroidales bacterium
GGATAGTGAGCATCGGAATTTTTAATCAGGGGTAAATGTCCAAGTTCAGGATGCTCATCACGTATTTCCCCGCAGTCTGTTTTGAATGATATCTCCACTGCATCCGGAGAGAAGTTTTCAGGGAAAAGCCCCAGCTGTGAATAAAGGCTGTTGTACGGACGGTCAACATGGGCCGGCACAAATATACCGTCAAGCTTGTGCACCATATCGCACAGCTCTTCCATTCCTGCCTCAAGGGATGCATAAAGTGAATGCTCAATTTCGTTTATAATATTTTCATTACGGTCAATAACCGGCTGGTAGCCTGTTAGCCCGGGTTTGTTTTTAATCTTATTGATTTTTTCATCAATAAAGGACTGCATCTGTTTTATTTGATAATCGGTATTGAAATATGCCAGGCAATGTATTTCTTCAGCCGAGTTTAGTTCAACGCCAAACAATACATGAATGCCTTTCTCTCCGGCCATTGTTCTGATAAGAGTGTTATGTGCCGTATGATTATGATCCGTTATTGCTATAATATCCAATCCTTTCGCAGCAGCTTCCTGCACAATCAGGGCCGGGCTCATCTCCAGTGAAGCGCACGGAGAGAGCAGGGTATGTATGTGTAGATCGGCCCTGTAGTTTTTCATGCTTATCTGTTTAATTGATTATATATCAATCCTGCTGCTTCAAATGCTGAGAGTGATGTACCAAGAAGGGCTATCCCTTCATCCCTGGCTTTTTGTTTTACTTCCGGTGCGGGTGTGGTTCCGTTAACAATAAGCACAGCAGGCAGGTCCCTTAGTGCAGCAATGGCCACAACATTCATATGGCTTTGCATTGTTATCCATAAATACCCGTCTTTTATCCTGCCCAGCACATCACTGAGCAGGTCAGATACGTATCCTCCGCTGATCTCCCTGTCCATCCCTGTCTCACCGGATAATGGTTCCAGGGATAATAAACTGCTTAATTCTGCTACCGTCATCTTATTAATTTTATACTATTTTATACTTCTTCTGTTTCTTTTATCTCCCCATATCTTCTGGTTGATCATATCAGCCTCTTCAGCACTCATTCTCCCGTTAATTATCTCCCATTCCTGCTTGAAGATGCAGCTGTTAATATCTCCCTTTCCCTGGACACTGTCTTCGGCCAGGACCCTGCAGGAAGGCGCTCCGCAGGCTCCGCAGTCTATGCCGGGCAATATTCCCAGCAACTGTTCCACCTTATCCATCTTCTTTATTGCCTCCGATATATCATCATCAAGTTTTACCATTGACCTTGGTTTTATATCATCCAGCCTGTAGTTTGTATCGTCATATCTTAACTTTAACTGACCGATCCTGTTCTTTTTTTTAGCCTTTATTTTTGCCCTTTCATTCAACCTTTCAACCGTAAGAAAACGGTTGCTGCAGATAAGTATGCCTCCCGCACAGCTTTCGTCACAGGCTCTCAGCTCAAGGAAATCAATATCCGGATTATCTGTTTCTTCCAGTTTATTGAGGAAATCACTTACATTCCTTATCCCGTCGATAGCCAGCGACCGTCCCTTTCTGCCTGCTGATTCACCCCGGGTAAGTGACCACAGGATATCACCGGTTGCAGGGTAGGGGGCGTTTTCCTTATATTCTTTTTCAGGATCTGTAGAATGTAATTCTTTTTGTATTTTGTTATACAGGTAATCCATGTTTATAACTCCGTTGATCTCTGATTCTTTACCTCCGACCGGACTTTTAACGGACGCGATCTTTGAGGCGCAGGGTGTAACGTAGAATAAACCGGCCGATTCAGGATCAATACCCTTACGTGTGAATTCTTTCCTTAACCAGGTGGCTGCCATATCGGTCGGGGGTTTGACCCGTATAATATTTTTTGTCAGTGAAGGGAATTTTACCTGGATAAGCCTTACCACGGCCGGACAGTAAGGAGATATAAGAGGCCGGGGAACAGTACCTGTGTCCTGGTACCGCTCATAGCCCTCCTTTATAGCCTGTACCATATTCTCCACTTCAAATACATGGGTAAAACCTATTTTTCTTATGGCCTCATATATTGCGGCTACCGGTATTCTTGATTCAAACTGCCCGAAAAGTACGGCCGTGATCAGTGCTACCCTGACAGGGAAGCGGAATATATCATTAAAATCATCCTGTTCAACTAGAATGGCGGATACGGGACACGACTTATAACAAAGACCACAATCTATGCAGCGCTCCTCCATTATATGTGCTTTGCCCTGTTTGATCCTGATGGCATTGGTAGGGCATACACTCATGCAATGTGTGCATCCCATACACAATTCATCATCGACCTTAAGTGCGTGATGGAATTTTATATTTGCATTGTTATTATCCACTTTATAAATTAATTTCCATTTTAACTGTTGTCCCCTTTCCCGGGATGCTTTCTATATTAAGTACGTCAGTGTTCCTTTTAATATTGGGAAGCCCCATTCCTGCACCAAAACCCATCTCTCTTACTTCTTCAGATGCCGTACTGTAGCCGTCGCTCATCGCAAGACCAATATCAGCTATTCCCGGTCCCTTATCATCTACTGTCATTTTTATACATGAACTGTCTATATTAACCGTTATCACTCCGCTGATGGCATGGGCAGCTACATTTACCTCTGCTTCATAGAGTGAAATTACCGTCCTTTTTATTCTTTCGCTGCCTATATTCAGTTGCTTCAAGACACCCTTTACACTGCTGGAAGCCTTGCCGGCATTTACAAAATCACCTCCTTTTACTGAAAAATTAAGTACCATCAGAACAGGGGTTTTAAGCCTTCACTGTAGAGCATGCCCGATGCCCTGAACAGACTCGTATCAACACTTAAAAGAACTATTCCGGTTTCTTCAGCCAGCTGTATCATCTCGGCAGATACCGGTTTGTTACGGACAATAACCAGTTGATTTATATCAGCCATCTCTGCTGTCCGCAGGCACTGTATGTTGGATAAACCTGTGAGAAGGATAAGCTTTTTGTCAGATATAGTCAGAACATCACTCATCAGGTCTGAGGAAAAAGCGTATTCTATTTCCCTGTCAAGGTTGTTTTTTCCTGCCAGCACATTGGCATTCAGTATTTTGGCTATTTCGTCCAGTTTCATTGTCTTATATTTTCGATACAAATATAATAATTTTACTGTTATTAAAATAACAATGTTAATAAATTAACAGTAATT
>JBKHBA010000301.1:0-3124 GCA_046542595.1 Bacteroidales bacterium
TTTTTATTTTGAAAACATAATAATTGCAAGGGGTGGTATGACAATATTAATTGACTGGTTCTGCCCGTGATAGGGAACAGGATTTGCTTCTGCTCCCCCGAAATTTCCCATACCGCTTCCCCCGTAGTGCCGGGCATCACTGTTAAGTATCTCCTTCCACAGGATGTCATCAGGCACCCCAATGCGGTAGTTATAGCGTGGCACCGGTGTGAAGTTGGCAACAATAAGCACAGGCTGTTTTTTCCCCTTATCATACCTGACAAAGCTGAAGACTGAGTTTTGTGAATCGTTGGCATCGATCCACCGGAAGCCGTCATCTGAAAAATCATTTTCAAATAAGGCGGGGAATCGCCTGTAAACACTGTTAAGATCTTTAATAAAGAACTGCAGACCTTTATGAGTGTCATATTCATTAAGGTGCCAGTCCAGACTGCTCTGATAGTCCCATTCGTTCCACTGACCGAATTCCATTCCCATAAAGTGTAATTTCTTGCCTGGATGTGCATACATAAAGCCAAACAGTATCCTCATATTAGCAAATTTCTGCCAGTCGTCACCAGGCATTTTCGTTATCAGGCTCCCTTTACCGTGGACTACCTCATCATGGGAGAGGGAGAGCATGAAATTCTCATTAAAGGCATACATTATACTGAAAGTCATCTGGTTATGGTGGTAGCTCCTGTGGATGGGTTCATATGACATATAGTCAAGAGTATCATGCATCCATCCCATATTCCATTTCATTCCGAAGCCCAGTCCGCCGGTATAGACCGGCCTGGTCACCATTGGCCAGGCGGTTGACTCTTCTGCTATTGTCTGAACATCAGGGAATGATGTGTATATTGACTCATTTAAGTCGCGCAGAAAATGTATGGCATCCAGATTTTCCCTTCCCCCGTGCTCATTGGGTATCCATTCCCCTTCTTTGCGCGAATAATCGAGGTAGAGCATGGATGCTACAGCGTCTACCCGTATTCCGTCTATATGAAAAAGTTCCATCCAGCTGTGAGCGCTGCTGATAAGAAAATTTCTTATCTCATTACGGCCGTAGTTAAAGATATAGCTGCTCCAGTCGGGGTGATAACCCTTCCTGGGGTCCTGGTGTTCATAAAGGTAAGTGCCGTCAAAGAAATGGAGACCATGCTGATCGCCCGGAAAGTGGGAGGGTACCCAGTCCATAATGACCCCTATGCCGTTCTGATGCAGTATATCAACAAAGTGAATGAATTCATCCGGATTACCAAACCTGCTGGTAGGGGCAAAAAAACCTGTTACCTGGTAGCCCCATGAGCCTGAGAAGGGATACTCCGTTACCGGCATAAGTTCAACATGTGTATAACCCATGTAATTTACATAGCTGGAAAGCTGTTCAGCCAGTTCGGAATAGCTCAGTGACCGCATATTATCTTCAGGGGAACGGCGCCATGATTCCAGATGCACCTCGTAAACGGACATGGGGCTGTCCAGCGAATTATGATTTTTCCTGTTCTTCATCCATTCCCGGTCCTTCCATTTATACTTGTGTTCCCAGACTACGGAAGCTGTTTTGGGAGGTTTCTCATTATATGCTGACACGGGGTCTGCTTTTTGAACCGAATAATTTTTGTATTTTGATTTGATAAAATATTTATAGGCTTCTCCCTTATCCACACCGGGAATAAAACCCTGCCAGATGCCCGAGCCGTCGCTGCGGGCATTTAAAGGGTGAGCATCTTTTGACCAGTAGTTAAAGTTTCCGATAACCGACACCGATTTTGCATTGGGAGCCCATACAGCAAAGAATGTGCCCCGGGTGTTATCATGTTCGGTTATATGTGCACCTAATTTCTTATGCAGAGAAAAATGTTTTCCTTCCCTGAAAAGATAGATATCATATTCGCTGATAAAATCCCTGATATCCCGTACACTTTGTTCTGAGGGCGGCATGGCCGGATTCGCTGCCGGTTTTGCAGAAGCTTTTGCGGCCGGCTTCGCGGAAGGTTTTGCTGCCGGTTTCGCGGAAGCTTTCGCCGCCGGCTTCGCAGAGGCTTTTGCTGCCGGCTTTTTTGCCTTCTTTTCGGCTGGCTTCGCTGCCGGCTTCGCCGCAGGTTTTGCAGAAGCTTTTGCGGCCGGCTTCGCGGAAGGTTTCACCGCTGGTTTTGCAGAAGCTTTTGCTGTTGGTTTTTTCCTGTCCGTAGAAGGACGGTTCTTTCTTGATTTATTTTGATCTGTCATAATCAGTATTTTTTTGTCTGTTCTTTTTTATTTCTCTGTCTTATGGTGCCGTTAGGATGGCAGGTGCTCTGAAACAGCCTGTCAGAGGCACAGCAGGGATATATTTATTTACTCCTTATTTTCAATCAGATCATACAGTATCTTTTTAAGTCCGTTAAGAGGGATATGTAACCAGTCAGGCCGGTTATTCAGCTCATAATCTGCCTCGTATATGGCTTTTTCAATGATGTATACAGACAAGAGATCATCCAGCTGCTTTTTATTTTTTGGTATAAAGGAAGCACTGGCAGCAGTCTCCAGGTAACTGTTAAGGAAGGTGTCTTTAACCTTCTTATACCATATTTCCAGCCAGGGATCAAGAAAATAGGAGTCTTCAGGTATCTTTGACATGTATTCCAGTTGTCCCATATAGATAGCATAGTGGAAAGACCGGAGCATTCCGGCAACATCCTTGAGCGGACAGTATTTCAGGCTCCTGGCAGTAAGGGAGCGTGTGGGCTCGCCTTCAAAATCGATGATCACAAAATCCTTACCGGTAAATAATACCTGGCCCAGGTGATAATCTCCATGTATCCTGATCTTAAAGGTATGTATCTTTTCCTGCTCGAGTGTATTCTTGATGGTCGACAGAAGAAGAGTCTCATTTTTAATTATATCACCCAGCAATGATTTTTGCTCTTTATCCAGTTTGTTAACCGAGGCTCTCATCTGGTTAAAGGTACGCTTGATGAGAGTTCTGAAAGACTGGTATAATGATTTCTGATACAGCAGGGAGAATGGCTCCCCGGCAAAGTTCCTGTCTTTTTGAATGGAGCTGAGTGCCATATGCATCTCGGCCGTTCGCCGGCCCAGGAGGGCTATCATTTCCAGGAAGAAAGGATCAAAAACCTTATCTTCTGTTTTCTCTCCT
>JBKHBA010000302.1:0-3099 GCA_046542595.1 Bacteroidales bacterium
TTAGCTCTGACATATCATTGAAATCACTAATCTTCATGGGGTTGATAATCTTGGCAATCTTAACCTCACCACGGGCCATAAGCCATAACGAGAAGTGATTTTTCATTGCATGATAGACCAGGGAATCCTCCGGTATTGTCTTAAGGTATTGCTCAAATTCATTCATTGATTTGGCCACAGCTATCTGCCTTCCCATATTATCACGGTATACGAAATGACCGAATCCAAGGTAATAGTTAATAAATGATTTGAGGTCCTGCAACAGGCTCTGTGAATTTTTATTAATAAAGTTTGACTTGAGTGAATGGGCATATTTTGAGTTCTCAGGATCTGATGACTGCAGTACCGTAGGCAGGTTGGGCAGCTCACTTTTCACATACTGGATAAGTTCATAACCGGCTTTATCGTATGGTTTATTGTTTTTCGGGAACCTCATATCTGAAATCACACACAGCATATTCTCCTTATACTTCTCATACACCCTTATGGCCTCTTCGTAGGTTGTTGCCAGCAGTATCTTGGGCCTTGCCCTCATCTTAAGGACCTTGTAGAGCTCGTCAGAGCTGACATCCTCTATCAGGTGCTTTGTTTGCTCCATCACCAGTGTATAAAGGGTAGGCAGATAACTGGAGTAATACTCGGCAGAGTCTTCAACAAGCAGGATAACGCGGGTGACACCTTTCCTGGTATCATTCTCTACATTAACCCTGTCTTCAAGCAGCTTTACCATGGCAAAGAAAACCCTTGACTCACCGGTCCATACAAAATAGTCATCAAAAGGGAAGCCTTTTTCTCTCTTCTCCTTTACAAACTCAACATCACCCGGACTGTTAAGAAGCAAAAAGGTAGGTATATACGGGTACTTCTGATTTATCCTCAGGCACAGCTTCATGGGATTTTCTTTCTCCACCCCCACCATAACAATGATAAGATCAAAATGCTTTGATCGCAGCCTCTTCATTGCTTCATCCAGTCCGGATACACCTGTCACCCTTGGCATGGAGGTAAGGTTAAGCTGGTGATATTCACCGAAGATATATTCCGAGAAACGGCCTTCTCCCTCTATTGAATAGGCATCATACAGGTTAGCCACCAGTAATATTTCCTTGACTTTAAAAGGCATGAGATCATGAAATATATCCCTTTCTGCATTATGTCTTTCAAGAAATCGTTGCAGCAGCTGCCTGGATGATGTACCTGGCTCTACATCGTCTTCGAAAGTAGCCGTTTCGGTAATATCCATCATATCCCTGGCAAGGATGCTGTTTATAAAACCTGTTATCAGGCTCGCCAGGTTTTCAATAAGGTCTTTTTCCTCAGGCAGGAAAGGCCCCGTATCATCATGTTCAAATTCACTGGTATAAAAAACCTCTATCGAGCCCCTGGTATTATTGATTGTTGTAAACTGCCTTTTAAGCACCCAGCTTGTTTCCTCGAAGTCAGATGTGGTAAAAACCTTATTGCCATATGTTATCCTTGCCACGGTGAATTGCGGATACTGCCATGCCGGCGGTAAGGTGTGGACTATCTTCTGCAGTGTCTCATCAATGGACTTTCCTTCTTTTATTATGGCTGTTGTACGGTTAATGCATGCCAGTTCTTTCAGCCTTTCCTGCTGATCATGCAATAGTTTATTAAATCCGTTTTCCTGGGTCTTATCCATATAAGGGCAAGAGTTTTTAGAATCACTTAAATATACCTTTTTATCGAGTAAAAAAAAAGGTGTTCCGCAGAACACCTGTTAATAATAATTTGACACAGAAAGAAACCGCCCCGATCTTTCTTACGAGGCAGCCTCCTTTTGATGATAAATACAGTTATTTGTTTTCGATTCCAATAAACAAACTATTTCGACTCCCATGTGGATCCTGACCTGAGCAGGTCATCCACATTCTTAATTTTAGCATCTTCCTGCACCTTCTTAATCTGTCCTTTTACCGCCATATCGTATGTAGGGGCTGCCACACTGCGTATAATGCCCAGTGCAACAGGATAAGAGGGGTACTTCATATTGGCCAGCATGGTATGCAGACCGGGTGTATTATCTTCGGCATCATGTACCAGCAGGTCTTTCTCGCTGATACCATTACCAAGCTTAACAACTTTCAGCTTCAGACCCTCAAGCATAAGTCCCTTGTCATTATCCTTCCCGAAAATCATAGGCTCACCATGGTTGAGTATGATTGTTGTATCTTCCCTTGTCTGGCGATCGCTCAACTCCTTATGCACGCCATCATTAAAGATAACACAGTTTTGCAGTACCTCAACAACCGATGTACCCTCAAAGAGGGCTGCCTGTTTGTATATCTCTGTCGACAGTTTAACATTTGTATCAATGGTACGGGCAAAGAACTTTCCTTTCGAGCCTATCACCAGTTCACCCGGCGAAAATGGTTCTTCCACGGTGCCGTATGGTGATGTTTTTGTCTGTACTCCCTTCTGTGAGGTAGGAGAATACTGGCCTTTTGTCAGGCCATATATCTCATTATTAAAGAGTATGATATTAATATCCAGATTACGCCTTATGGTATGAATAAAATGGTTGCCACCGATAGCCATGGCATCACCATCACCTGTAATCTGCCATACACTCAGGTCCGGATTGGCTACCTTAACCCCCGAGGCTATGGCAGGGGCACGCCCATGGATACCATGAAAGCCGTAAGTGCTGATATAATAAGGGAACCTGGAAGAGCAGCCTATACCGGATATAAAAGCAAATTTCTCTTTGGGTATACCCAGATCGGCCATAGCCCTGGTAATAGAACTCAGTATGGCATGGTCGCCACATCCGGGGCACCATCTTACCTCCTGGTCACTCTTAAAATCTTTTGGATTATAATCAAATTTATTTTCAGTCATAACTTATTCCTCCAGGATCTTTATGCATTGTTCTTCTATCTCTTTACATGTAAAAGGCAGTCCCTGTATCTTATTTATCTGTTTAAACTTAAAATCATCGAACTCCATCTTCAGGTATTTAACAAACTGCCCGGCATTTAATTCGGCCACCACCAGCTTATCAAATTTCGAAAAAATATGAGCTGTATTCTCAGGCAGCGGATTGATATAGTTAAAATGAGCCAGGCTCACCTTCTT
>JBKHBA010000303.1:0-3085 GCA_046542595.1 Bacteroidales bacterium
GCCGTAGGGGTCATCAGTACCTGCATATCTGCTCCCTCTTTTGTCAAAAGGCGCAAGAGTGTTACTGACTTATAGGCAGCGATGCCGCCTGTAACGGAAAGGATGATCTTTTTTCCGGTAAGCTCCATGGCGGGTCTTATTCTGCCGGCTCAATCTCTTCGTTGATCCTGTGGTAAATGTTGTCCTCATCAAGCTCCTGGAGAGCGATCAGGCTAGGCTTCGGCAATCTCTCAAAATATCTGGATATCTCTATCTGCTCACGGTTCTCAAAAACCTCTTCCAGGTTATCGGTATAAGAAGCAAACTCTTCCAGCTTCTGGTTCAGTTCCTGCTTTATCTCCACAGATATCTGGTTAGCCCGCTTGGCGCATATCATTACTGATTCATATATATTACCTGTTGGCCTGGCCAGATCGGGTTTGTCACGGGTAATAGTAGTAACCGGTGCATTAGTTTTCCTGTAATCCATTTAATTTATAATTTATTCTGTTGTTTCTTCAATATTTAAAAACCTTGCAGTTGATTCATATATCCTTTGCACATCCTTGCTGAATTCGGTATCCGGAAACTCCTCAATAAATGAATAATACTCATCAAGTGCAGTCTGGAACCGTTCCTGCTGTCTGCCAGCAATACTGTTCAGTGCAAACAGGTAACTGGACTCAAGCTTAAGGAACATCAGCTCCTCGCGGTGCCTGGTATCCGGATAATCCTTCAGGCTGTTATCCAGTGCCACAACAGCAGCCCTGTACTGGTTGAGATCGTAGTAAAGTTTTGCATTGATATATGATTTCTCTACCAGCTTATCCTCCAGCTCCTTTATCAGCTCCTGTGCATCATCCACCTTGTCGCTGGCAGGAAAACGCCTCTGGAAATATGTAAAGGCTTCGATAGCACTCATGGTGTAAGCCTGATCAAGCTCCGGACGCGGTGACATCATATAATCACAATATGCAGTCATAAAGGTTGCCTCCTCTGCATGCTCACTGTAAGGATATGTAGATGCAAAATCCTCATAGGCACTTGCAGCCATAATATAATCATTCATATTGTAATAAGTATTGGCATTCAGCCAGTTAAGCTCTTCGGCCTCGGCGGTTGCACGGTAACGGGGCAATATCTGTCCCAGCAACTCGGAGGTACGGACATACTTTCCTTCCTCGTAATATTCCTTTGCCATACTCTTTTTGAGCTCATAATCACTACTCTTCAACAGCTTTTCATATTCACCGCATGATGAAGCTAAAACTGCTATTATCAATAATATATATCCCTTTTTTCTCATAAGCAAAAATGTTGTGCAAAATTAGTTATTTTTTTATACTTATCTTAATTAAAACGTATAAAATAAACGTTTATTCTTCAGCTTATTATATTTAAAGGTTCGCCGGCTGGTAATGGGCACCGGCAATCCAAACCCATACTTCTGCTGTTTACTCCGGCTAACAGCCTGCATCCCCTGTACTGCATAATTAAAATTGGGTATAAATAGGTATTTACTTATTAGACCTATTACCTAATTTTGTTCCAAAATTAATTTAAACTCAATAAGATTGTGGACATATTTGAAAAAATAAACAATAATAAAGGAGCACTCGGCCAGTACCAGGAAGCCGGGCATGGATATTTTACATTTCCCAAACTGGAGGGAGAGATCTCTCCCCGGATGAAATTTAACGGGCGGGAGGTCCTTACATGGAGCCTCAATAATTACCTTGGGCTGGCCAATAACCCCGAGATAAGGGAAACCGACAGGGCGGCAGCCGAAAAATACGGACTGGCCTACCCCATGGGCGCAAGGATGATGTCCGGGCAGACCTCCATGCACGAGAAGTATGAAGCCATGGCTGCTGAATTTGTCGGGAAGGAAGCGGCTTACCTGCTTAATTACGGATATATGGGGATGGTATCAATTATTGATGCCCTGGCTGACAGAAGGGATATCATTGTATATGACTCCGAGTCCCATGCCTGCATACTGGATGGTTTGAGGATGCATATGGGTAAAAGATTCGTCTTCCCGCATAATGATATAGCCAATTGTGAGAAGCAGCTTCAGAGGGCCACAAAACTATCAAATGAAACAGGCGGAGGCATACTTCTTATTACAGAGGGTGTTTTCGGTATGGCAGGTGACCTGGGTAAGCTGGATGAGATAGCAGCACTGAAAAAGAAATACCAGTTCAGGATGCTTGTTGACGATGCCCATGGATTCGGTACAATGGGTGAGACAGGAGCCGGCACAGGCGAGCATTTTGGAGTGCAGGATGAGATAGACGTATATTTTGCAACCTTTGCCAAATCAATGGCAGGCATCGGTGGCTTTGTGGCCAGCGACAGGCAGGTAATTAATTACCTTATGTATAATATGAGATCACAGATATATGCCAAATCTCTTCCAATGGCAATGACGGTGGGTGCTATAAAAAGACTTGAGATGCTAAAGTCAAGGCCCGAACTGAAACATAACCTGTGGAAGGTAGTCAATGCCCTGCAATCCGGACTTAAAAATGCAGGACTCAACCTTGGCAAGACAGAGTCGCCGGTAACACCCGTATTCCTCAAGGGAGGAGTATCAGAGGCCACCCAGGTAACACATGACCTGCGGCAGAATTACGGTATATTCTGTTCAATAGTGGTCTATCCCGTAGTGCCTAAAGGTATTATAATGCTGCGCCTTATACCAACGGCAGTGCATACCATGGAAGATGTTGAATATACAGTGAATGCATTCAGGGAGGTGTCTGAAAAACTCATGACAAATGCCTACCCGAATGAGATACCCGATTTTAACAAAGGAGCGAAGGCTGAAGCCAGTTAGCAGGATAACAAAAGCTGAAGCCAGGCAACAGGATAACAAAGGCTGAAGCCAGGCAACAGGATAACAAAAGCTAAAGCCAGGCAACAGGACGACAAAAGCTGCGGCTGGCCATCATACCGGACCCGGCAGCTGCTTTCACAGCCATCAGCGGCATACCGCTCAACTGACTCTCCTTGCAGCTTGCTGGGAGGAACCTTTAGCCCGGCGAAGCCAACCGAGCCTGCGAGCTCAGCGAAACTAATCAAGCCTGCGAGCTCAGCGAAG
>JBKHBA010000021.1:0-16843 GCA_046542595.1 Bacteroidales bacterium
GGCATAAACTGATAGATTTTGTACAGGTAAGAATACCAAAGACCGGTTTGATGAATCTTGACAAGTTAAGGATACACCTGTCAGAAGATATAAAGGCAGACAACCTGGAAGACCTGGAGATTCCTTTTTATGTAACAGTAAGTGATATTATCAACGGTAAGGTGGAGTATATCAATGAGGGCCCCCTGGTAAAGCTGGTACAGGCATCAGCATCAATACCCGTCCTCTTCAGTCCGGTTGAAATAGACGGAAAAATGTATTCTGACGGAGGACTTCTTGATAATGTACCGGTAGAACCATTACAGGATATATGCCGGAAGATTATTGCTGTTAATATCAGCCCCATTCAAAAAACCGACAGGGTTAAGAACATGATACAGATAGCTGCACGCACCTTTCATCTCAGTGTTAATTCAACAATAAACGGACTGGAAGAAAGATGTGATCTTATCATTGAGCCAAAGGAGCTGAGTGAGTTTGATATACTTGATGCATCAAGGGCCGAGGAGGCATACAGGGTCGGATATGATTATTGCAGAAAAATGGATATAAGGCTCTAGCCTGAAGGCTATAGATCCACCAGGTACGCACAGATGCGAAGCGTGATCCTGTACAAACCCTGCTTATTAATTTGCCAAAAAAGAAACCGCCTCATGTTTTATTATAAGACGGCTCCCTTTTTTTAACGTTAAACACGTTTTTCTGATCTGGATAATTTTTATCTATCCGAGATAAGTTCTGAGAAGTTTACTTCTCGAAGTATGTCTTAAGCGTCTGATCGCTTTTTCCTTTATCTGCCTGACTCTTTCACGGGTCAGACCAAATTTCTCACCTATCTCCTCCAGCGTCATTTCCTGACAACCGATCCCGAAGAAAAATCTTATTATATCCCTCTCCCTCTCTGTCAGGGTAGTCAGGGCCCTGTCTATCTCCCGGGCTAAAGATTCGCTTATCAGTGATTTGTCGGCTACAGGAGAATCATTATTCGGTAATACATCAAGAAGACTGTTGTCTTCACCTTCAACGAAGGGAGCGTCGACCGATACGTGGCGACCTGATACTTTAAGGGTATCAACCACCTTTTCTTTCGGAAGCTCGAGCACATCAGCCAGTTCATCCGGGGATGGTGTACGTTCATTTTCCTGCTCAAATTTGGAGAATGCCTTGTTTATCTTATTAAGTGAACCAACCTGGTTCAAAGGTAACCTGACAATTCTCGATTGTTCGGCAAGAGCCTGAAGGATACTCTGTCGTATCCACCATACAGCATAAGAAATAAACTTAAAGCCTCTTGTTTCATCAAATTTCTCCGCAGCTTTTATCAATCCCAGGTTACCCTCATTAATAAGGTCGGGCAGACTAAGGCCCTGGTTCTGGTATTGTTTTGCCACAGATACAACGAAACGAAGATTTGCCTTGGTAAGTTTTTCCAAAGCAGCCCTGTCCCCTTTCTTAATCCGCTGTGCTAATTCAACTTCTTCCTCAACCGTTATCAACTCTTCCTTACCAATTTCCTGAAGGTACTTGTCTAGAGATGCACTTTCCCGATTGGTGATGGATTTGGTAATTTTAAGTTGCCTCATTTATCCTCCTAAAAAATTTCCGCAAAGTTACTTTTTTTATTAATACTAACCAAAATTATAAATAATGACCTGTCAGTCAGACCACCATTATATGAATACAATATATATACATAAATAACTACCGGTCAGCTGTTTTTATTGCCTGAACTGGTAGCTAAAGTATGTTCCGTTTGACTGCAGTCCCTTAAGCGACTTCAGCACAGATCCATTATCAGTTGCCTCTTTTATATCCTCAAAACTGTTAATAGTCTCTCCATTTACTTCAAAAATAACATAGCCCTCGCGTATTCCCAGCTCCTCGAACTTTCCTTCCTCTGTTTTTGTCACTTTCATGCCGGTATTAATCCTGTACTGGCTTTTTTCATCCAGCGAGAGGGGTTCAAGCCTGACTCCAAAAATCATTCCACTGTCATCACTGCTTCTTACTACCTCCAGTCCGCCGGAAATATTTCTCAGGGTAAGCTCATACTGACGGGTCTTATTCTTCCGCAGTACCTCAACCGTTACCCTGTCACCGGGCCTGAACCTGCTCACCTGCTCCTGTAGTTCAGATGCAGTAGCAACCTCTTTGCCATTGAACGCTACTATAACATCGCCGCTCCTTATTCCTGCATCATCGGCTGCACCACCAGGCACCACATCAGTAATATATACTCCTGTTACCTCTGATATATCCTCACTTTCGGCTATTTCAGATGTCATATCTGCAATATTAACACCAATAATAGCTCTCTGAACTTCTCCGTACTCCTTAAGGTCCTCCACAACCTTTTTGACTATATTAATGGGTATGGCAAAGGAGTTACCGGCATATGCGCCACTGGGTGATATTATTGCCGTAGTTATTCCAACAAGCTGGCCACTGGTATTAACAAGAGCTCCCCCGCTGTTACCTACATTCAATGCCGCATCTGTCTGGATAAAAGCTTCTATCCTGTACTGATCGTTCAGCAGGTTGAGGCTTCGTCCTTTGGCACTAACTATTCCTGCGGTAACAGTTGATGTAAGGTTAAAGGGATTTCCTATGGCCACAACCCACTGCCCCAGCTTTAACTGGTCGCTGTCTCCATACCTCACATATGGCAATCCTTCGGTATCAACCTTTAACACCGCAATATCAGTACTCGGATCACGGCCCACAACCGTCGCATGAAAAGTACGGTTATTATTCAGGGTAACATCAACTTCATCGGCCCCATCTATAACATGATTATTGGTTATTATATAGCCATCGGAGCTAATTATCACGCCTGATCCGTACCCCCTTACTTCCCTGGGAGCGCGGCTTTGCTGCTCACCATAGAAATACTCCATAATAGGATTGCGGTTGGTATATTCCTGCATGGTCTTTGTTTTTACATGAACAACCGTATGAACAATATTCCCGGCTACCTCTGAAAAATCGACCAGCCCTTCCTGTGGTACTGTAAATGCATTGGTAAATTGGGCAGGTACCTGTTCATCCTCTATGCCTGTGACCGAATCAACCGGATTATCTAAAAACCTGGTATAAACGAATAAGGCGGTAAGAGCACTTAAAACGGCTATCGCTGCCACTCCTGCTATTACTTTTATTTTCATACTTTTTATTTTTACATGAAATTCTACAAAATCTTCCCAAACTTCGGGGATCACTCATTTACTTCCTCACCAGGAAATATAAATCATCCGGTCTGCGAAAATTCAGGATTGTAAATTATCATGTTAGTTTATATTAATTTTTTTATCTTATTTTATATAATATAATTTTAGCTCCAAAAACTATACCTTTGTATAGGCCTGGTACATTTATAACCTATATTAAGTATGTTTTGTTACCTAAATGTCAGACTTTTTTTGTTATCCTGACAATTTTACATCATGGTTTAACAAGTTTTTAACTAAATGCGAATCATTTTTAACAAATATCACGGCACAGGCAATGATTTCATTATTGTTGATAACAGGAAATACATAATAGAGCCGGAGAATCTGGCGCTGATAAAACATCTATGTGACAGGCATATGGGGATTGGGGCAGATGGACTGATACTTATTGATGAACATAAGGAGCATGATTTTGCGATGAAATATTTTAATTCAGACGGAAAGGAAGGCAGTATGTGTGGAAACGGGGGAAGGTGTGCCGCTGCCTTTGCTATGAGAACAGGTATAACAAAGGGAAAAAACTCTTTCATGGCTTCTGACGGAGTTCATAAAACAAAAATATCAGCAAATATCATTTCAATCAGCCTTTCTGACACACAGCCACCTTCAAACATAGACGGCAATCATTTTATAAATACCGGGTCACCTCACTATATAATATATGTTCCTGACAGTAAAAAAGTTGATGTGCTTGAAAGAGGCAGATCTGTCAGGCACTCGGATGTATTCGCCCCGGGTGGGACAAATGTAAATTTTGTTGAACGGAGGAATGATGGGATACTGGTACGCACATATGAGAGGGGAGTAGAAGATGAAACCTTATCTTGTGGAACCGGTGTCACTGCAGCAGCCATATCAAGCAAATGGGGTAATGAGAATGGATTGTATAATGTCAGAGCAATGACTGCCGGCGGGGAGCTGTCGGTCAGTTTCAATATTGATGAGACAATCATTAATAATATATATCTTAGCGGACCAGCTGAATTTGTATTCGCCGGCGTAATGGACATATAGCGGGCCGGCTGAATTAATATCCACTGGCGTAACGGACACCTGAATATATACTAACATAAAACCAAAATTATTTGATATCATGAGAAAAATAGTAAAAGTATTCTGCCTGCTGATACTGGTAGTATTCCTTTCAGCACCACGTTTGGATGCCCAACCGGGCATGACCGATATCTATGAAAAGATAGAACAGGTAAGTCAAAGTTTTGAATACCTGGGGCACCGCCTGGATGTACTGGAGAAAAAGATCGACGACATTTACTGGTATAACAAGGTTGGTGATATTGCACATATTGACAAGGTTTATATGACAGGCCCTCCCCTGCGCAATGAGCCTAACCCCACGGCACAGGGTGCAGGGAATCCGGTTAAGTTCTGGTCCTATGTATTTATTCCCAGGACGGCCAGCAACGGAAAGAAATATCCCCTTCTTGTTTTTCCTCATGGAGGCGTGCATTCTGATTTCAACACTTATTACACTCATATAATGAGAGAACTGCTGTCACAGGGATATATTATTGTTGCTGCAGAATACAGGGGATCGACAGGTTATGGGGCTTCACATTACAGGAAGATTGACTACGGCGGACTTGAGACCGAAGATGTTGATGCCAGCAGGCAGTATATGATCGATAATTATGATATTGTTGACAAAAACAGGATAGGCATCCTGGGATGGAGTCACGGTGGCCTCATCACCCTGCATAATATCTTTGATTACCCGGATAATTATCATGTTGCCTTTGCCGGTGTACCGGTAAGTGATCTTATAGCAAGAATGGGATATAAGACCCAGGGGTACCGTGATCTGTATTCTGCCGATTACCACATTGGCAAAACAGCTTATGCAGATGTGGAAGAATATCGCAGGAGATCACCTGCATGGCAGGCTCATAAATATGAGAATAAGCCGCCCCTGCTGATACATACAAACACAAATGATGCAGATGTGAATGTGCTGGAAGTTGAGCACCTGATAAAAACACTGAAAGCAGAAGGAAAGAAGAACTTTGAATATGAGATATTTAAAGATATACCGGGAGGTCATTCATTCGACAGGATGGATCATATGACCGCCAAGAATATAAGGATGAAGATTTATAAACATCTTAACTCGGTACTTAAACCGGAAAATCCATTTAACTCAATAAAAGACCTTAAAAACGCCGGTTACGGGTACGAATAAAAAAAAACAGCAGATTAAAGCCGGTATAATACAGGGGGCTGGATGATTGAAAGTGTGAAACAAATTACCAGGAATGCAGGACGGATATAACTGAAAATATGAAACGCATAATCACAATATCTTGTTTTTTTCTCCTGCATATTGCAACACCGGCCCAGACAGAGAAGCATGTAAATGATTTTGTCAGTGACAGTGCTTTCCGTCATGCCGGCATATCTGTCTGCTTCAGGCATGCTGACAGTGGTGATATTATTGCTGCCCATAATAAAGACATGGCCCTGGGCAGCGCCTCTGTGATGAAACTGGTAACAACTGCTGCTGCTCTGGAAACGCTTGGTCCTGATTTTATGTTTATTACAAAAATCGGCTATACAGGGAGTCTGGATGCTGCTGATTCAACCCTCAATGGAAACCTGGTTATAAAGGGGGGCGCCGACCCTACTGTGCTTTCGGAATATTTCCCGGAGCACCAGCCAGATATAACAGACAAGTGGGCTGAGGCAATATGCAGGACCAGTATAAATAAGGTTAAAGGATCTGTTATAAGCGATGCCCGGATCTTTGACTACCACCCGGTCCCCGGCGGATGGAACTGGTCTGACCTGGGCAACTATTACGGTGCCGGAGCTCATGGTATTTGCTTACTTGACAACATGTACCGCATACATTTCAGCACCGGCGATAAAGGCAGCAGGCCTGAAATAACAGCCATTGAGCCCGGGATACCCGGACTAACACTTGAGAACAGGCTTATTGCCTCCGGGAAGCGGGATAACGGATATGTTTATCTTGAGCCCTATGGCAGCCATGCTGTTATAAGGGGTGAGATACCACCGGACAGGGATGATTTCATATTAAAGGCATCCATCCCGGATCCTCCCCTTTTAGCGGCCGGACTGTTACAGGAAGCACTGGAAAAAAGGGGCGTGAAACTTGAAAAACGTCCAGCAAGCATAAGACTTTCACCATCGTTTGTATATAAACACCGCAGCTCACCTGAAATGGAAGTACTTACTTCTTATTCACCTCCGCTGTATGAAATAATACGTGTTACAAATACTGAAAGCATAAATATGTTTGCAGAGCAGATACTGAAATATATGGGATATGTTTACAGCGGGGATAAAACTGCCACTCTGGAATCAGGACTGGAAGCTACGGGCAGATTCCTTGAAGATAATATGGATAACACTGAGGGCATATATATGACTGACGGTAGCGGTCTTTCCAGGTCCAATGCTTTAAGCGCATCCTTTATCACTTCCCTGCTGCATTATATGAAAAGCAGCAGCAGGTATCCCGTACATTATTTTAATTCACTGGCTGAAGCAGGCGAAACAGGCACCCTGCAGTATTATTTTAAAGATCCTGTTTTCAGGGACAGGCTGAGGGCAAAAAGCGGTACATCCACGCGTATATGTAATTATGCCGGATTGCTGACCACGCGGAAGGGTACAGATGTGGCTTTTGCCGTCCTTGTCAATAATTTTGACTGTAGCAGCAGTGAGGTAACAGAAGGTGTAGAGAGATTATTAAAAAAAATAATCAACTCCCTGTAAAGCAATCAGGCATACGGATCTAACTGTTTGATTTGATGCCATAAACAACTTTATGGCTGTTACAGCAATATCCTGTAAAGCAATCAGGCATCAATATTTGCATATTTAGCATGCTTCTCGATAAATTCCCTTCTCGGGGGCACCTCATCCCCCATCAGCATGCTGAATATACGGTCCGCCTCTGCGGCACTGTCAATAGTGACCTGTCTCAGGGTCCTGTATTCAGGGTTCATGGTGGTATCCCATAACTGTTCGGCGTTCATCTCACCCAGACCCTTATACCTCTGCATACTGACACTGGAATCCCTGCCCTGGCCATATTCATTTATAAAATCATCCAGCTCTTCATCTGACCAGCAATAGCGGAATTTCTTACCCCTCTTAACAAGGTACAGCGGTGGTGTGGCAATATACAGGTATCCTTTCTTTATCAGTTCCTGCATATACCTGAAGAAGAATGTCATAATAAGGGTGGCAATATGTGAGCCATCAACATCGGCATCTGTCATAATCACTATCTTATGATAGCGTAATTTTTCTATATTCAGCTCCTTACTGTCATCTTCGGTCCCGATATTGACCCCCAGTGCAGTGAAAATATTCTTTATTTCTTCATTATCGAATATCTTATGCTGCATTGCCTTTTCAACATTGAGAATTTTACCCCTCAGCGGCATTATTGCCTGGAATTTCCTGTCGCGTCCGGCTTTGGCCGTACCTCCAGCTGAATCGCCCTCAACAAGGAATATTTCGGTTTTTGAAGGATCACGGTCAGCACAGTCTGCCAGTTTACCCGGAAGACCGGAGCCTGAAAGTACATTTTTCCGCTGCACCAGCTCACGTGCTTTGCGGGCAGCATGGCGGGCTGTAGCAGCCAGAATAATCTTCTGCACTATTGTTTTCGCATCTTTAGGATTCTCCTCCAGGTAATTGGCAAGCATTGTACTTACTGCCTGATCTACAGCTCCCATCACTTCAGAGTTACCGAGCTTTGTTTTTGTCTGTCCCTCAAACTGGGGCTCAGCAACCTTAATAGACACTATAGCCGTTAACCCTTCCCTGAAGTCATCCCCGTTGATATCGAATTTAAGTTTCGATGTAAGTCCTGATTCCTCAGCATATTTTTTCAGTGTTCTGGTTAATCCGCGTCTGAATCCGGCAAGGTGCGTTCCCCCTTCAATGGTATTGATATTATTTACATAAGAATGCACATTTTCGGAGAATGAGGTATTATACTGCAGGGCAATATCAACAGGTGTATCATTTTTCTCGGTGCTGATAAAGATAGGCTTCTCAATAAGCCGTTCCCTTGTGCTATCAAGGTATTCAACAAATTCAGCCAGGCCTGTTTCGGAATAAAATTCATCATGCCTGTAGGTATCGCCATTACCGTTTTCCTGTTTCTCGCGTTTATCCAGTATTGTCAGTTTTATTCCGCTGTTAAGGAAGGCCAGTTCTCTCAGCCTGGCTGCCAGTATCTCGTACCTGAATTCTGTCTCAGAAAATATACTGCTGTCAGGTTTGAAGGTGATTATTGTACCGGACTTCTCTGTTGTTCCATGCTCCTGTATATCAGTCATGGGCTTACCTCTCTGGTATTCCTGGTAATATATCTTACCATCTCTGTGGACTTCAGCCCTGAGGGTTTCTGCAAGTGCATTTACACAGGAAACACCCACCCCGTGGAGTCCACCCGAAACCTTATATGATTCCTTATCAAACTTACCCCCGGCATGCAATACTGTCATAACCACTTCAAGGGCCGACTTCTTCTCTTTCTCATGGTAATCAATGGGTATACCTCTGCCGTCATCAATGATGGTAACTGACTGATCAGCATTTATTATAACATTTATTTCATTACAATAACCTACCAGGGCTTCATCAATGGAGTTATCAATAACCTCATATACCAGGTGGTGCAGACCCTTGACGCTTACATCACCTATATACATCGCCGGTCTTTTCCTCACTGCCTCAAGTCCTTCCAGCACCTGGATACTGCCTGCTGAATAATCTTCCCTGGCTTTTTTCGTATTTCCGTGTTCACTCATCTTCTTAAATCAATTATTTTTATATTACAAATGCTTGCCGCTTAACAGATCAAATCATTAAGCAGTTAAATACCGAAATAAATTATTAATGTTTGTCCCTTCGATACCGTATTGAAAATTGTTTTCACCTAAAAAATGCACCCCTTTGGGCATTTATGTCTTAAAATCGCTTAAGTTACTGATTAAACATAAGTTAAGATGCATCACAAAGATAGTTAAAATAATGCATTTTACCTCCTTAAAACTTTAAAAAAAGGCATCATTTTTTAACAAAAAATCAACAGATAAAAACTTGTATGTCAATGCTTTACGCAAAGACCATCATTTTCAGAGACTATATGTAAAACCGGCCATAAAAATAAAGCGCTGAGAGGGGTAAAAATTCCATTCATAATACCTGTTAAAAGCAATATTATTAAGCTTTGTCCAGAAGGAAAGTATTTTTGTATACCTGTATTCAAGTCCTATATTCAGACTGGCGTAAAGGGGCAGTTCATTTACATTATAATCAGTTGAGGATGAATATGACATCGGGCCAAAACGGGCATACCTTTCAGATATGGCATACACATTGGCCTCAGCTATTATTTTGTCTCTCAGCCTGTATTCAAGCTTAAGACTGCCATCCCATGAAGGCTTATGCCAGGGCTCTTCAAGTGATTCCATTTTGTAGTCATAATAAGCAGCCTTTGCTGACAGTGATATACTCTCAGTAATCTTTGATGAGAACCATGCATTCAACTGAAGCAGCTCACCGTTATCGTATAATGGGTTTAATCCCCGGCCCTGTAACATATCATTTTCATAAAACAGCATATCTTCAAAAAGTGAATATGAAACACTGAGTCTGTAAGATGTATTTTCGCTGGCAAAGCCTGCCAGTCCACCCTTAATCCTGAGTTGCGTATCAGTGGGCAATATTGTATAAAGCTCAGCCGAAGGTTCAACAAGGCCGTTTGAATTATGACTAATGACAAAGGGATTGTTATATATGATCTCACTGGCATTATTATCAGTATACTCTCCATCGAGACCCACATCCATATTCAGAATTGTTGGTATAACGCTGAACTGAAATCCAAGATCGGGGTGAAGGAAATATTTTGTCTTATATTCATTGATAAGAGCAGGTTCATCATAATACCTTGCATGGCCTGTAAGCTTTAGACCAAGCTTAAAACTCCATACATCCGTTCTTTTACTTATGGAAGGTTTAACACTAACACGGTGTCTGAACCTGTCTTCTATATTTGTAATGGCAGTCATATGGTAATCAAGATCAAGTCCGGCATAGAATATATCCATATCATAGCCTAGTTCAGCATTCATGCCTGCCATATGCTGGTAATACAGGCTTGTCTGGTATAGCAGATCATAATAAAAACTGACATCATACCGCTGTTTGGATGAGTCAAGCCTGGTGGAATAGAGTCCTATATTGGCGCGCGGATTATAGTAGTCTATCCTAAGGCTGTCCTTCCCGGGTTCACCGGGCACAAGAAAAACAGGGTCGGCGCCATATGCATACCGTCTTATATGGTTAAAATCAATACTGGCAGACAGGGCCGACCTTCGGAAAAACCTGGCGCCATACAGTCTGGCTTCATTATCCATATAGCCGGCATATACTTTTTTATCATCTTCCGTTTTTATCTTACCATAACTGGATTCATGATTCAGGTAGAGTCCGGCTATCCCGTTTCGCGACCTTCCACTGGACACGCTCATCTCCCCCACAGGTGAAAAGTAATTACCAAAACCAAGGTTAAGGAATCCTTTATAAAGCCGGGGAAGGGGATCAGGCTGCAGTCGCGCAGCCTGTATTGTTTTTATATCATATCCCGGCATATATGGTTTTGGCCTGATACTATACCGGAAATCAGGCGTTACAAGGCTTGTATCTTTCAATTCAGGAAAAAAATTGATTTTACCTGCAGTTTTAAGCGAGGGTTTGAACGGATTATACATTCTCACTTCACGACGCAACTCTTCACTTCCTGATTGAGCATCAGCAAGAACAGGAAAAACAAGAAGCAATAATATTATATTTTTTATAATCCTTATATTCATGATTAACAGATTGTATTTAGTTGTTCATAAAAGGGGGTAATGAACTGTTGGTAGTACCACTATCAAGGGTATCCGGACTTATGTCATTTTCCCTGTTTATCTCTGCCAGCTTTGCATTAACCTCATCCAGAATACCATCATCCTCAACCTGGTAATAATCTTTAAGGCTCAGCAGCGTTTCCCTGGCCTGAAATTCATCGCCTTTCTCCAGGCTTATATCAGCCAGCAATATAAACATCCTTGCCATCCAGTACTGGTGAGGGGTATTCTGATCAATAAACTCGTAAATAAGGTTCTCTGCCTCATCAAGCTTTCCATTCATAAACAGGATCTGTGCCACCCTGTATTTTGATTCAGCACCTTCACTGCTTGTCACTTCCACTGCCACCCTTCTGAAACCTGCCAGTGCCTGCTCATAATTATCAAGGGCATAATTTGATTTGGCATTCATAAAGTTTGCCTCTCTTGCCAGTTCTTCTGTCAGCATATCGGAATTCAGTAATTTCTCGGATGATTCTATGGTTTTCCGGGCATCTCCCATATTATATGCTGACCGCATCTGGCCAAGTCTGGCTCTCAGTATATTATCGGGCATTTCAGCTACTTTCTCTAGTTCATTGAAATAATAATAAGCACTGTCATAAACTTCTTTCAAATAATATATGCCGGATAAGGAGCGGTAAGTCTGTTCCAGGAACTGGTTATTGGGGCTGGCACCCACCTTTGAATAATATTTAAGAGCTTCTTCCTGCTCTCCTTCCTGCCTGAGGCACTCGGCAAGATAGAAGTAAGCATTGAGTCTGAAGCTGCCATCTTCAAATTCATCGAGATAATTTCTGAACACCTGGGTTGCTCTTTCACAATTACCTTCAACATAAAGATTTTCGCCTGATATATACAGGAGGCTGTCTCTTTCCGACAAATTCATATCTCCATATCCCTCCAGGTTTTTCACATAGGCAAAATATGATTCAACATCGTTCATATCCACATAGGTGTTCTTTAAGCCTGTAAGTGCATTCCTTGCTTCAGGTGTTGCATGGAATTTCTCAATTACACCTTTGAACATATCAATAGCTCTTTCATTATCACCCCTGTTATAATACAATAATCCAAGCTGCACCATGGCTCTTGGCACAAACACTGAATTCGGATGTGAATCTATGATTGATCTGAAGTCATCTTCTCCCTCCCTGTCATTCTCAAGCCCGACATAAGCTCTGCCACGCTCAAACAGGGCATTAGGCACCAGCACCGAATTAGGATAATCTTCAAGCAGGGCAGTAAGTACTTCTGCTTTTGCCTGTTGGTCATGCATCAGTCCAAGTGCAAATCCTTTCTGAAATAAAGCATAATCCGTTCCGGCTGATGCGTTTGCTATCACCTTATCATAATAGTTTATTGCCTGCTGATACTCTGTATTAATATAATAGCAATCGGCTATACGGTTATAAACATCTGTTATTAACCTGTCATCCGTACTTTCCCATGATGATTCAAAATCCCTGAACCATCTTAGGGCTTCAGAATAATCAGCTTTATTATAATATATATACCCCATATTATATGATACCTTCCGGTATTCATCAAGAACTGACGACCCGGGTATTCCCATAAATTGACGGTATTCCTCGAGCGCCCTGTTAGTCTCATTAAGACGGTATAATGCTTCGCCTTTCCAGTAGTGCGCCCTGGCCCTTATGGCCCTGTCATACTGCGCGTACTGCAATGATTTATCGAACATCCCGATAGCCGCATTGAAATCCAGGTTTTTATACAGTTCCAGGCCCCTGTAAAAAGCCACCTTCTGGTATGCTCTTTCCAGCCTTTCATCCTTATGGGATATTCGGTCGAGCGATTGTATGGCAGCTCTGTAATTGCTAACCTGCATATAGGCAGATACCAGGTATTCATAAGCCTCTTCAATATTCTGTGATGCAGGGAACTGCTCAATATATTCCTGGAAAGCCCTTATCACTTCCCCAAAAGGAGAATAGCTGATTTCATAACTCAGCTTTGCAAAATTAAAAAGAGCACTTTCTTTTATCTCCCTGTTAAAGTCCAGTTTTGCAGCAGAGGAAAAAGCTGACTGGGCCATCTTTTTCCGGCCTTTCTCAAGGTAACAATCGCCAAGCAGGTAATAGGCATTCTGTCCCAGTTCATCACGTCTGCGTGTTATCTCCTGGAAAAGATCTATTGCCTTATCATACTCCTCCGTCATATAATAGCAAAAGGCGAGTTGATAACGCCCTTCCCTGCCGGTTCTTGCAGCTTTTTCTATATGTTTTTCAAGGTTAACGGCAGCGGCCTGATAGTCTTCTTTTTTAAAATAGGCATCCCCTATAAGCCTGTATAATTCTGATTTACGATCTTCCCCCGCGGCGTCAATCAGCTGAGGGGCAATATCCAGTATCCCGTCATAATCTTCCAGGATATACATAATCTGAACAATATAAAAAGGTACTACCGCACCAAAGGATTCATCATCCCTTAACCTCATAAAGCCATCGAAAGCAGTACGGTACATTTCTTTATCGTATGCTATATGGGAAAAATAATATATTGCGGGCGGACTGTATTCAGTATCCACATCCATAAGCTCGGAGAAATAAAGCATTGCCTTATCCATGTCTCCTCCCATAAAATGAGAATAGGCAAACTTAAAGAAATAAGCAGGCAGCAGTTCTTCCTTAAGCTCAAGCCTGTCAACAAAGGTGTAATATTTTACTGCCTGCCTGTAACTTTTCCTCTGGTAATAATGATCAGCCAGCTCGAGCCATGCCTTGTTAATCAGTGGGTTATCAGGATTACGACTTACAAATCTATTGATCCTGTATTCCGCATCACTGTTAAACAATCTTATCGAAGACAATGCGGCATAATATTCTGCCTCTGCCACTTCACCCTCACTTCCATCAGCCCTGTCAATAAAATTATCAAATAGTTTTAATGCAGGTGCATATTTTTCTTTATGAAACAGCTCCATGGCTCTTTCATAATCAGATAAATGCCTCTTATCGACCTCAGGTTTCTGGGCCGGTAAGGACGTGCATGTTAATAAAAGGGCTGATATGATGATGAGCAGTTTACCCGTTTGTGTGTTAAAATTCAAATATCTATTCATAATATGAACTTATCCTGTCTTAAACAGCAATATAAATATTTTATAATGAACGGTTTATATTAAGCATGTCGCTCCCCGTTGGTTTTCGCTAATTTACAACTATAAAACGCTTGTTCCGGTCCTTTAGTATTCATTTTATCAACATTGCCGTGTTAATTGTTAATGCGCGTGGTACAAAGCCGGTTAAACGATGAAAAAGTACAGGCAGCTGTTGTTGTCTTTTAGCTTTTATCTTTCTATTTTTGTCTACCGGCTTTTGCCTTTTGTCTTTTTCAAATAATCTGAACGCTCATGCAGGACAATAATATGCCACTTGACACAATAATCTCCCTTAAAGACTGCAATATTTATCAACAGGACCACCTGGTAATGAGTGGGGTTAACCTTGATGTAAAAAAAGGGGAATTTGTTTATCTTATAGGTAAGGTGGGAAGCGGTAAGACAAGCCTGATAAAAATAATAAATGCACAATTACCCCTTGAAGAGGGTGAAGGGATGGTTGCCGGCTTTGACCTGGGACGACTGCGCAAAAAGGACATACCTGTTCTGAGGAGAAAGCTGGGCATTGTTTTCCAGGACTTCCAGCTGCTTACCGACAGGTCTGTTTATTCAAACCTGGAATTTGTACTGCGGGCCACAGGATGGAAAAACAAGAATGAAATAGACGCACGTATTGGCCAGGTGCTGGAGAAAGTGGGTCTTGGCACAAAAGGTTATAAAATGCCCCACCAGCTGTCCGGTGGCGAGCAGCAGAGGGTGGTAATAGCAAGGGCACTACTTAATGACCCTGATATTATCCTTGCCGATGAGCCAACAGGCAACCTTGACCCTGAAACATCCGAAGATATTATCAGAATACTCCAGGATATAAGTAAGAACGGCAGGGCCGTTGTATTTGCCACGCATAATTATACATTGCTTAAGAAGTTTATTGCCCGCACGGTAAAATGTGATAACGGGACGCTAACAGAAACAAATCATGATGAAGAGCTGGAGTTTATCTGAAAGGCTCTTTATATTGCTCCCGCTTTCAGTTTTCTGGCCGGCCAGGGCAGCTCATTCAGATATATCCTGTAATAATTTTCCATTTTACTTCCGTATGATTTATTATAAGTAGCGACGGAAGGTATGGAGGAGCCGGCAAAATCCAGCACATAGTCTTTACCCGAGTAATTATATATAATATGATCTGTTACAAGATAACCTGCCTTGCTGTCCCTGCTGTACTGGCTGGTAGCTGTAATAAGCAGGGTAAGCCGGTCAGCATAATCAATGGCAAAAACTGCATGTGCAGGCTGGCCTGCATGATAAATACCGAAGGTCTTTCCTATTCCCCTGTCTATGGTATACATCATCAGCTTTTCCATTTTAACGCGGTCACTACTGCTGATGCCCGAAATATTTCTGCCAACACCTGACCGGAACAGTTCCATTACGTGGCCAGGGTCAATATCTTCTGCTATCCTACGCCGTTCTTCCCTTCCGATCCTGATATTCCTGCGGCATGACGAACTGTAATCTTCCCATATTTCCTTATACCGCCTGTTTAACGGGATAACATAATTCAATTTCTGCTGTACTGAAAACCCATAACTACCTGCATCATCACTGATACAGAGGTCTGTAAACCCAAACTTACTTACAAGAAAATCATAAATCAACGCTTTTACCCTGGTGTCAGATTCTGTTTCAGGTATTATACCAATACGCTGGGTAAAAGGAGGCATAGCCAGGTATTTTATGCCATACTTTTTTCTTACAGGCAGTGGAAAAATATAATCATAATCATCAATAACCAGGGCTGACCATCCTGGCGACATAATATCCAGGTACCAGCTGAAATTATAAGGCCGGGGTTTATCTTCATACAACACGCGGCTGTCCCACCTGTCCCTGTCTATTTCTTTGTTTCTGAGAAAGTGTATCATTTCTGTTCCCTGAGGGTATATTCAAACAACTGACGCCATCCTTTCCATTCATCCTCTTCAGTAAGTGATGTATTATGCCATATACTTACAAAAAGCCCTCCCACTTCCCTTGTAATATCAATAAGTCTCTTTACCGCCACCTTTGATTCTCCGGGACTTAATCTCTTATACTTCTGGAATGTACCGTCCATATACTGGAACGGAACCAGCGTGATTGAACTCTTCTTTTCTTCTGCAAGGTCATAAAATCTGAAAGGACGGGCTATTCCGGCCCTGAACCCCGCTTCCTTTATAAAGCCGAGAGTATAATCCTCCTTGATGCCCGCCTTACTCAGAACCCGGTAGGTAAGCGGCAAGGTCAGCAGCAGGTAATGTTTTCTTGTTTTTAATATATTTCTCCGGCTGACCTTCTCAAGTATATTTTTCTCCCTGGCAATCATCTTCTCTGAATTATCTGATTTATAAGAAACATGCAGGCCTGTTTCATGCCTGTCAGATAGTTTTCTTATCAGTCTTTTATAACACTTCCGGCGAGGATTTATATTCTTATCATACCTGCTTCTTGAACCGGTGGTAAAGAAATACAAGACCGGACACTTATATTTCTCAGCAGTTGAATTCAAATAATCGTATGTATCATAGGGATCATTTTCCCTCCCTGCTAAACATGAGAATCTCCTG
>JBKHBA010000304.1:0-3081 GCA_046542595.1 Bacteroidales bacterium
AATAGAGGGGGCCAGCCCTGAGATAAGTGAAGTTTTTGAACTCAAACGTTCACTTTCCACCCTGAGGAATATTTATAATTTCTTCAGGAATGATGAGCATGCCGCCTCATATCCGGAGCTGACATACCTGAGCAGGAATATTAAAGCATATCCCTTTGTTATTGAGTCCATTGACCGCATCATGACCAAAGAGGGTATGATAAAAGACAATGCCTCTGATGAGCTGTCCCATATCAGGTCTGAGCTGAGGAAGGCCGCTTCCTCGGTATCCAAACGCATGCAATCCATTTTGAAAAAAGCTCAGCATGACGGCCTGGTGGATAAAGATACAGCCGTGGCGATCAGGAACGGAAGGGGGGTAATACCGGTCAGTGTATATGATAAGAACAAGATCAGGGGACTTGTACATGATCAGTCGGCCAGTGGTAAAACAGTGTATATAGAACCGGAAGAGATCGTTAATCTTAATAACAGGATTGTTGAGCTTGAGTATGCTGAAAAAAGGGAGCTGCTGAAGATTCTTATAAATTTTGCCGATAGCATACGCCCTTATATTGAAGACTTGCTGATCTCATATGATATCCTCGGTGAAATAGATCTTATAAGAGCTAAAGCCTTACTTGGCAGACGCCTGGGTTCAATAAAACCGGTCCTGGCTGACAAGCCCCTGGTAAAATGGTTTGAGGCAGTGCACCCTCTTCTCTACCTGGCCTTTGAATCTGAGTCTCAAAGGGAGGTGGTGCCACTTGATATAGAACTTAAGGATGATGCCAGGATACTGCTTATATCAGGACCGAATGCAGGGGGTAAGTCAGTTTGCCTTACTACGGTAGGGCTGCTTCAATATATGATTCAATGCGGTTTTACCGTGCCCGTTAGGCAGGGTTCAGAATTTGGTGTATTCTCAAAATTGTTTATTAATATAGGTGATGAACAGAGCATCGAGAATGATCTCAGCACCTACAGCTCACATCTTATGAATATGAAGCATTTTCTCAGGAATGCCGATGAAGAAACCCTTGTTCTTATTGATGAATTCGGTACAGGTACAGAACCCATGCTGGGTGGTGCCATAGCCGAGGCTATCCTGGGACAGCTTAACAGTAACGGTGTATACGGCGTTATAACGACCCATTATACCAACCTGAAGCATTTTGCCTCTTCAGCGGAAGGTATAGTCAACGGGGCCATGCTGTTCGATAACCACAGGATGGAACCGCTTTTTAAACTTGATATCGGTAAGCCGGGCAGCTCTTTTGCCTTTGAAATAGCCAGGCGGATAGGCTTGCCTGAAAAGATACTGGAGATAGCATCTGAAAGGGCAGGGGCGGATCATATTAATTTTGACCGCCACCTGAAGGATGTGCTGAGGGATAAGAGGTACTGGGACCGTAAAAGACAGGATATACGGATAGAGAGCAAAAGGCTGGATGAGCTGGCTGCCAGTTATGAGAAAGAGATATCGGAATTAAAGTCTGAGAGGAAGGAGATAATTAGAAGAGCCAGGGAAGAAGCAGAGACTATTCTCAGGGATGCCAACAGAACTGTGGAAAAAACCATTAAGGATATAAGGGAGGCACAGGCAGAGAAGGAGAGGACAAAGGAATCAAGGAAGCAGCTTGATAAACTGAAAGAAGGTATCAGGCAAAAGGATGAAGAGGAAGAAAGGCGTATAGCTGCAAAGATGGAGAAGCTCAGGGAAAAGCAAAGGAAGGTGAAAAAGTATGTAAAGCAGCCTCCTGTCGAAAAGAAGAAAACTGCTGCTGCAGCCGGTAAACCGGCCGGACCGCTGAAAGCGGGTGATAAGGTTGTTATTGAAGGCAGCCAGAGAGTGGGTGAGGTAATTTCAGCTGACAGGAAAGAGCTGTCTATTGCTTTTGGTAATATTATTACAAGAGTCAGTTACCCTAAAGTAAGGAGGGCTTCTGAGAAGGAAGCAGCATCGGCAAGGGTGAGAACATCTTCATCTGCCGACCTTAACTGGGATGTCACAAAGCGCCGCAGCGGATTCAGTCCGGATAAGGATATAAGAGGTATGAGAGCTGATCAAGCTCTTGATGCGGTACAGGAATTTATCGATGAGGCCATAATGGTGCAGTACCCCACCTTAAGGATACTGCATGGCAAAGGTGATGGTATACTCAGAAATATTATACGCGAATACCTGTCAGGTGCTGACCTGGTAAAGGATTTTTACGATGCTAATGTCGAAGCAGGAGGGTCGGGGATAACCATAGTTGAGATGGATATCTGATCCTGCGGGCATATTTTTTTCCGTAATGTAATAATAAGCGTAACTGTGATAAGCAAGTTTCAGAGGGATACCTGACGGCTTCTACTCATCATCATATATAAAAACTCCTGTATTGTCCTCAGAATCGGCGAATCCCCTGAACATACCCTCTGTATTAAAAGGCATGGCAATATTACCGTATTTGTCAACAGAGATTACACCACCGGTGCCTCCGGCTTCAACAAGCTTGTCTTTTATCACATGAGCTGACGCTTTTTCAAGGGTCATACCGGCATATTCCATCAGCGCAGAGATGTCATGTGCTACCGTCCAGCGTATAAAATATTCTCCATGTCCCGTGGCTGATACTGCACATGTGGCATTATTTGCATATGTGCCGGCACCTATTATGGGTACATCACCTATGCGATTATATTTCTTATTGGTCATGCCACCGGTTGAGGTGCCGGCAGCCAGGTTGCCATGCATGTCGAGGGCACAGCATCCGACAGTGCCGTTCTTTTCCTTGCTGATAGCTTCTGTCAGCTGCCTGTAACGATGATCCGTGTAGAAATACGAGGGGTCAACCTGCTCAAGTCCCTGCTCAACAGCAAACTGTGATGCACCGACACCGGACAGCATCACGTGTGCAGATTTTTCCATAACGGCTCTGGCAGCGCTGACAGGACTTTTAATATCTGTAAGCCCGGCCACACAGCCTGCATTAAGGTCGGAGCCGTCCATAATAGCAGCATCCATCTCATTCTTTCCCTCACTGGTGAATACAGATCCTTTTCCTGCATTAAAAAGAGGTGATCGTTCCATCACCTGTATACTTGCTTCCACGG
>JBKHBA010000022.1:0-16769 GCA_046542595.1 Bacteroidales bacterium
GCTATATATTCAGGAATAATAGCGGTAAAAGTGACCAGCCTGTTTTCTCCCTTAAGGAGAGAAAGGACATTTCAATTTATTATTCCCTTCCCTACTATGGTGATAATAGCAGAATACAATACTCATTCAGAATGAATAGATATTTCGATCGATGGAGTAGCTGGAACAATGAAAAACATATATTCTTCCCTGACCTTAAACCAGGAGATTATACTTTTAGAGTGAAAGCCAAACTTGAAGACGGATTAGAGACAGAGGCATCACAGATGAGTTTTACAATAGACCGGTTATGGTATGAAACAATATTATTCAGGATCACAATCGCTATTATCCTGCTATTAACAATTTATAAATTAATCCTGTCAATATTGAGAGGAAGGATAAGACGTGAGCTTAAATCAGAGGCACTTCTTCATAAGAAGGTCAGTGAACAATTTATGGTCAAACTGGCTGAGAGTTCAGGCTTTAATTCTGAAATTACTGCTGATAACATTACTGAAGCCGGTGGTCATGTTCCAGACGCAACTTTAAGTAAACAGGAAGTATTTGTCGAGCAATTAATAAGTCTGATTGAAGAACATATTTCAGAAAGTGATCTTTCGGTTGAGAAGCTATCAGGAATGATGCAAATGTCACAAAAAATGCTCTACCGAAGGGTTAAATCAGCAACCGGACTATCAATAATCTCACTTATCAGGAAGGTGAGGCTTAAAAATGCTGCAAAACTTCTTTCCAGTACTGATTTATCTGTTTCCGAAGCTGCATACAGGGTTGGATTTAATGATCCAAGTTACTTCACAAAGAGTTTTGGCAGTGAATTTGGCAAAACCCCGATAAAGTTTCAAAAGGAGATGGAAAAGATAAATAAAAGGAATCCTGAAATGTAATTTTCATATTGTTTTTAAGGGTAATTTTCACGGTGATGTTTATCCGGAGAAGAATCACTGAACTGGTAAAGATATCAGGTAGTAATAGCTGATACAATGAACCTCCAGGTCTTGTTTTAGGCCAGTAATGCACTGTTTAACTAAAAATAACACAGGGGACTGATTCTATGGGACGGATATTTATTTGTCTGCCATATAATTAGTGGCTTGAGCTGGTGTTGTATAATGACATTAAAAGCTGCTCTTGTCCATAAAATTATATTTAGTTGTCCATTATCTGCCATTGGCACGTATAAAATATTTTGGTTTTTGATAAATTCGTTATAGTTGGTAATGCAATGCATTAATATTTTTAGAGATGATTTTAGTATATGTTGACGCATCTTTAACAGATTATTATTCTGAGTGGATTTGTAAAGATGTGATTATATATTAAAAGCATTTATTACTAATTTTCCCTTAATCTAAAAAGCAATAAAATGAAAAAAAGACTTAGTTTATTAATTCTGATGATCTTTGCTCTTTCCTGCTATGGATATTCGCAGGAGAGGATAATTACAGGTGAGGTTACCGGGGTAGAAGAGGAAGGAGGGCTTCCGGGAGTAACAGTGAGAGTAAAAGGTACCAATATTGCTACAGTCACCAATGTTGACGGTCAATATGAAATTTCTTTTCCGGACAATGCGCAGGCTCTTGTATTTTCGTTCGTCGGATATAAGGTTCAGGAAGTTTTTGTTCAACCCGAAGTCTCAACTGTAGATGTTCAAATGGAGATAGATGTGCTTCAGGTTGAAGAAGTGCTTGTTGTCGCTTATGGTACAGCCAAGAAAAGCACTTATACCGGGTCAGCTTCTGTTGTATCAGGAGATAAGATAGAGAAGATTCAGACAACCAATGTTACAAAAGCCCTGCAGGGGTTAAGTTCAGGTGTTCAGGTTATTAATAATTCAGGACGACCTGGCAGTGGCGGTGATATACTGATCAGGGGAATAGGCTCACTTTATGCAAGCAGTTCACCTTTGATCGTTGTTGATGGTGTTCCGTTTTCAGGAACATTAAGCTCAATCAATTCAAATGATATTGAATCTGTAACAGTTCTGAAGGATGCCACTTCAGCAGCACTTTACGGATCCCGCGCAGCTGGTGGTGTAATAATGATAACTACCAAGAGCGGAAGTACCGAAGCTAAAATAGATTTTTCATCCGTCTTTAGCACCGTAAGTATGGCTGTTCCATATCCTGAAAGAACAAATTCAAATCAGTATTTTGAATTAACATGGGAATCAATGTACAATGGTCAGCTTGATCTTGGCGCTAATGAGACTGATGCCGCTCTTTATGCTACCAACAACGTTATATCCGAGCTAAAGGTAAATCCTTTTGATATGGCCAATCCTTTTACGGCAGACGGCCAAATTAATCCTGATGCCAGCTTATTGTATGAGGGTAACTGGGATTCTGAATTGATAAAGCCAAGACTCACCCAGGAATATAACCTGAGTGCAAGCGGAACCAGCCAGGATGACAAGACAAAATATTATTTTTCAGCAGGCTTTAAAGATGATAAAGGTGTATTCACTGTTCAGGAATTTAAACGTTTTTCCACAAGGGTAAACCTGACCTCAGATATTAAGGAGTGGCTGCAAGTGGGAACAAATGTTTCCCTGACTCATAGCCGTGAACCTTATGCATCAGGAGCAGTTTGGTTTGTACGTTCAATGCCGCCAATCTACCCTATATGGAAGTATGATTATGATAATCAGGAATACCTTACTGATGACAATGGTGACAGAATATATGATTATGGCAATGACCGTGCGGAATGGATAGGATGGAACCCACTGGCTGATGCAGAGTATAACACTACTCTTTTCCTGTATGATAATATCTCAAACAGGAGCTTTGCCGAAGTAACAATTATGCCTGGCCTTACATTACGGCCTTCTGTAAGTGTTGATTATTCTGTCAACTGGGACCATTCCTATGTCAATCCAACGTATGGCTTCCTTGAAGGCCGCGGAAGAACCACAAAGAATAATACCAGGACCTTTGCAATTACTCAAAATAATGTCCTTAGTTATGAGAGGACACTTTTTGGAGTTAATAATATCAGTTTAATGGTTGGTAACGAAGCACATCAAAGGATAGTCAATAGCGTAACAGCTGAAAGGGAAGGGTTCCCTTTTATCGGCCTTGAAGAACTGGCCTCGACTGCAACCATGACAGGTGCATATTCTTATGAAAACAACTACAGACTTTTAAGTTATTTCAGCAGGTTGGAATATGATTATGATAATAAATATTATTTTTCAGGAAGTATCAGGACTGATGGCTCTTCCAGGTTTCATCCCGATACCCGCTGGGGACAATTCTGGTCAGTTGGTGGATCATGGCGCCTGTCTGAAGAGAGTTTCCTTCAATCAACAGAGTGGATCGACAATTTGCAGCTTAGAGTGAGCTATGGTTCGGTGGGAAATGACCGGATATCACTTTATGCTTACCAGGGATTATTTGCTACCGGATATAATGATGGTACTTACCCTGGCATGCTTGTTTCCCGTCTTCCTACACCTGACCTGAAATGGGAGACCAATATTCAGTTTAATGTCGGATTAAACTTCCGTCTCTTTGATAGACTCGATGGTTCTTTTGAATACTATATTCGTGATTCAAAAGACCTTCTGTTTGCCAGACCACTTCCAATTTCATCCGGCTTTAATACTATAGATGCCAACATAGCTGATGTTCAGAATAAGGGTGTAGAACTGGAACTGTATTACCTGGTTCACAAAGGAGATAATTTCCAGTGGGACATCAATCTTAATGCCTCTCATTATAAAAATGTTATTACCAGTCTTCCACAGGAGCGTGTGGGCAACTGGATTGAAGGGGTATCAATGTATGAGTTCTTTATGCCGGAATGGGCTGGGATAAATCCGGAAAATGGAAACAACCAGTGGTGGATGAATATTTTTGAAACAGATGGAAGCGGTGATTTTGTACTTGATGATTCTGGTGATAAGATAGTTGAAGAAAGAGTGAAAACCGAAGATTATAGTGATGTTGGTTCACGTGACCAGCAGGATTACCAGGGAACAAGTATTCCGGATCTCTTTGGTGGAATCACAAATAACTTTAATTACAAAGGTTTCGAACTTTCTGTCTTCATTTACTATAGCATCGGAGGAAAATTGTATGACAGCGATTATTCCGGCATGATGAGCAACCGTGAAGGATTTTCACAGCATATTGATATGCTTGACAGATGGACTCCTGAAAATTCTGATTCTGATTTGCCACGACTTTCACATAATACCAGGAATAATATGGCATCCTATTCAACACGATTCCTTTACGATAATACTTTTGTAAGACTCAGAAACATAAGATTTGGATATCAATTGCTGGATAATACAGTCTCCGGAACCGGAATCAGCTCTCTAAGCATTTATGCACAGGCTGATAATCTGCTCACTTTTGGCAGTGCTGCAAAAAGAGGTACTGATCCTGAGCAGGGGTTCAGCGGTACAACAAGTAGTCGCCTGCCACCTCTGAAATCAGTTTCAGTGGGTATCAGGATGGGATTTTAATTTTAATTCAAAAATTTAATAGATATGAAACCAGTCAAATATATATTGATTATTTCAATACTCTTTATGGCTCCATTCTTTAATGGCTGCGAAAAGGACTTCCTTGAGACATCACCTTCGTCATCAATTTCAGATGTTGATGCTTTTAAAACTACGGATGGTGCTCAAACTGCCCTTAATGGGATCTACTACCACCTGCGTCGTTATAATGGTGGTGGTGCTAACAGGAGAGACGATCATGGTATTCCTGCACTCAATATGACAAATGATGCTGCAGCAGGACAGGAAATTGTTGTTTGGGGCGGTTGGTATGGATATGATTACAATCTTTGGGGACATACCAGAGGCGATGTTTTCAAGTCCGCTTCAATCTGGCGCTTCTTGTACAGGACCATTAATAATGCCAACCTTATTCTTGCAAATATTGATGAAGCAGAAGGTGATGATACAGATAAGGAAGCTATTAAGGGACAAGCACTTGCTTTGAGAGCTTACTCCTATTTTTATCTCATTCGTTATTTTCAACAGACATATATTATAGCCCGGGATATGCCTGGTGTACCTATATATCTAACTCCGGCCACGGCCGAATCAACAGGAAATCCCAGAGGCACAGTTGAGGAGGTATATACCAGGATCCTGACAGATCTTAATGATGCAATTCCGCTACTGGAGAACTATTTCAGAGGTGACCGAAAAACAACGATTGATAAGAATGTTGCATTAGGGATACTTGCAGAGGTGTACCTTACAATGAATCGTTGGACTGACGCAGCAGAGGCAGCAAATGATGCAAGGGAAGGATATACACTTATGACCCCCGCTGAATATCATGGAGGATTCAATGATATTAACAACCACGAATGGATGTGGGGCGGAATCCAGATTCCGGATCAGAACATGGGTGACTATTCTCCGTTTGCCATGTGGGCTAACTTTAGCGATACCCAAAGGAGTGGCTTTTCATTCAATTGTTTCTTCCTTAATGATCGTTTTGCTGAAACTTTCGATGCCGAAGATATAAGGTTCGATGGTAAGATACAACCTGATCCATGGGGTGCAGGGCTCTATACTTCAACAAAGTTTTATGATAAACCAGACCTTATGGGTGATCTGGTTTATATGAGGGCCTCTACTATGTATCTGATAGAAATTGAGGCATTAGCTCGTGCCGGAGGCCGTGAAAGTGACGCACAGCAGTTATTATGGGAACTTCAGGATGCCAGAAACGCCGTAAGGTCTACCAGTACGGGGAGCGACCTGATTGAGGATATTCTGCTTGAGAGGCGTAAGGAGCTTTATGGTGAGGGATACTCATGGTTTGACCTGATAAGGAACCAGAAACCAATGTACAGAGCAGGTGTTCATAAGGATGGTAAGACCCCTGAATCCGGTCTTGAACATTGGCCAGCCAGATCGTGGAGATATGTATATCAGATCCCATTTAATGAGATTAGTAATAATGAAGCCTTACAGGATGGAATATGGCCTTCAGGAGACCAGACTCCATTTGATGGGGAGTACAGTCCCAACTGATTAGCATTAGGTTAGCAGACCTGGGGCAATCTTAAAGGTATGTGCCAGGATGAATGATAGCCCGGTAATCAAAACCGGGCTATCTTTGTCACTATTAGCCGGTAAAAATTGGTGATAGCTATTTAAGTAAAGACTTGAATTTTTATGAAACGATTGAATACTTTTCTCCTGTTATATTTAGCAACTTCAATATGTAGTTTGGTGTCAGGCCAGGATTTCATGCGATCACTTGAACGGCGCGATGGTGACTTTTATGCAATACAGAAAGAAGCCACTGATTATTTTAACACCAAAGGATCAGGAAAGGGCACCGGTTATAAACAATATAAAAGGATTGAGTGGTTCCTTGAAGATCGCGTATATCCTTCAGGTGAGTTGTCTCTTGTAAATAGTGTTAACCTCTATAATGAGATAGTTTCATTTAATAAGAAATATCCGCAAACAAAATCCTCTGACTACAAATGGACCCCCATGAGTCTTATCAAGTATGACAATGTTGATGGTCACTGGTCGCCAGGTACCGGCAGAATGGACAGGGTAATGGTTGACCCTGCCGATAACAGCATTATTTATGCCGGCGCTCCTACCGGCGGATTATGGAAATCAGTTGATGGTGGCCAGACATGGGAGCCAAAAACAGATAAGCTCCCATCAATAGGTATTTGCGGAATAGCTATAAATCCGGTAAACAATAATATAGTTTATGTTGCTACCGGCGATGGAGATGGAGGAGGGACTTACTCAACAGGGGTGTTCCGGTCAGATGATGGCGGAGAGACATGGGCACCTACTTCGCTTACCTTTAATGTGGTAGAAAATATTCAGGGAAAAAAGCTGGTAATCCACCCGGCAAACCCGGATATTTTACTCTTTAGTTCAACATCAGGAATTTATAAAACCACCGATGCAGGCGATTCATGGAAACAAATAATCAGCGGTTCATTTGATGATATTGAGTTTAAGCCGGGTAATCCGTCAATTGTCTACGCAACAAAAAATGATGCCTTCTACCGGTCAGAAGACAGTGGCGATAGCTTTAAGCTTGTAAATGTTGCTGCCAGTGGCAGGATTATTATCGGAGTAACTAAGGCAGCACCCTCTTATGTATATCTGGCTTGTGGAAATGAAGGAATATACCTTTCAACGGATGACGGTCAGACATTTACACACAGGGGAGAACATCCTTTCAATAAAGGCCTTAAATGGTTTATGTGGGGATTTGCTGTATCGCCGACAAATCCTTCGGTACTTCACCTGGGAGAAATGGAATCGTATAAGTCGACTAATGGGGGAGTAAGCTGGGATATAAAAACTACCGAATGGCTCTGGGGAAATACAGTTGGGTATACACATTGTGATTTTCATGAGATGAAGTACTTCGGAAATACATTATATGTCTGTACAGACGGCGGACTGGCAAAATCAACTGATGATGGCGAAAACTGGACCGTCTATTTTAATGGGCTGGAAACGACACAGATATATAATATCGCTGTTTGTAAAACTGATCCTTCCAGGCTGATGTTTGGGTCACAGGATAATGGTGTTTACTACCATAACGGGTCTGACTGGTGGGGATGGCTTGGTGGTGACGGGATGGATGTCCTTTATGATTATAACAACCCATCAACCAGATATGCAACAATCCAGAATGGACAATTATACTGCAGCGATCATAGTATTACCCAGGCTGGCACAGGAGGATGGGTAACGCCGATTGCAATACACCCAAGCGATCCTAAAACACTATACATTGCAACCGATGTGGTTAGAAAAAGCACAAATGGGATGGCTTCATGGACCACAATTGGCAATATAGGATCAGGATATAAAAAAGCCCTTACAATAGCCGAATCCGATCCGGACTATATCTATGTATCTGAAGGATCGAAAATATGGCGTACATCCAATGGTGGAAGCTTATGGGTTGATATCTCTTCCGGACTACCGAACAGGATAATAACGAGGATTGCCGTGCATCCCTCAGATCCCCTCAAAGTTGCCATTACATTTTCCGCTTATGCAAGTGGTGAAAAAGTCTATTTCTCAGAAGATGGAGGTTATAACTGGGAGAATATAAGCAGGAATCTTCCTAATATACCTGCGAATGCAATAGTATTCGATGATAATGAAAATAATTCCTTATATATAGGTATGGATGTTGGTGTATATTATACTGATGATAATCTGGCCTTATGGGAGGCATACTCAGATGGATTACCAAATTCTATAGTTACTGACCTTGAAATGAACTGGTCTTCAAAGATGCTCTTTGCTGGCACATATGGCAGGGGAATGTGGAAAGTTCCTGCACGCACACCCGGCGTTACAGAAATGCCCGGTATTGCCACTGATCCGATACCTTCAGATACATCTGTTAATGTAAGCAAATTAATTACACTGGAATGGAAGCCCGGAATTCAAACCGAATCACACAAAATTTATTTTGGAACGAGCAACCCACCACCTTACGTTGCCAGTGGAACAAACAATACTTATGATCCTGGTACACTGGAGACAAATACTACCTATTACTGGAAAATTGATGAAGTAAATTCATTGGGTGTTACTGAAGGTCATATATGGTCTTTTACAACAGATGCATATTGCACCGCAAGCGGCAAGACAGGGACTACAACTGATTATATTAACAAAGTAGAAACAGGCACTATTGATAATGGATCAGGAATGGGATATTACCAGGATTTCTCAGATATATCATCGGAAGTAACAAGAGGAACTGAATATTCAATTACTGTTACACTGGCTAATCACTGGTCCGCTGATACTGTTGCTGTGTGGATAGATTGGGATATGAATAGCATTTTCTCTTCAGAAGAGATGGTGGAAATGTCTCTTCTTAATAGTAACCATAGAAGTACAGGGAGCTATACTGTACCTGCTGATGCTCCCCTGGGTCCTAAAAAAATTCGTATCAGGAATAGCTACAATGCAACCCCTGAACCCTGTGGTGTATATTTTGGAGAGGTAGAGGATTATACCCTGATAGTAACAGATAATAATACCTTATTACCAGGTCAGGCTTCAAATCCTTGTCCTGGAGATAGTACTGTTAACCAGTCATTAAATCAGCAACTGAGATGGAAAGCCGGTTCAGATTCTGATACACACCGACTCTATTTCGGAACAAACCAGTTGCCAGGCGAAGAAGAATATCTTGCTTCACTTACAGATACTATGTTTGATGCCGGGAACCTTCAGCCTGCAACAACATACTACTGGTCAGTTGATGAGGAGAATAACTACGGTGTCAGGAAGGGCCAGGTTTGGAGTTTCACTACTGACGCCTATTGTAGCGCATCGGGTACTGAGGCAGAAGAAGGCAATTATATTGAACGATTTACTTTTGAGACTATTGATAACAGCAGTACCTTTAGTCCTTACACCTTATACAGAGAAAAGGAGGCTGAAATAGTTATTGGTAGAGACTATGCTGCCGACATCTACCTTGAAAAGAGGGAGGCAGGTGCAGTTGTATCTGTATGGGTTGACTGGAATTCCAATAATCAGTTCGAGGAGGATGAACTAATAATAATTGATAATTTTAATGATGAAGCAAAAGGAACAGCTGTAATTAATGTTCCGGTATGGGCAACTCCCGGTTTAACAAGATTACGTACCAGATTATTGCCGGAGGGGATTAATGATCCCTGTAATGATTATCCGGGCGAGACAGAAGATTACATGGTACTAATATTGAGTGAGATTGCGCCACCCGACCAGGCCTCTTTACCATTTCCACTCAATGATGCCGAATTTATAAGTACCAATACTATATTGGAATGGATCCCGGGAAACAGGGCATCTCTTCATGAAATCTATTTCGGAACAACAAATCCCCCTCCTTATGCAGGTTCAGTAAATGTGACGGAGTATGATCCGGGTCAGCTTTCAGAAGGTAAAGATTACTACTGGAGGGTAGATGAAGCAAATAGTGGTGGAACCACAACAGGTGTGATCTGGCATTTCTCTACTTTTAACAGCTCTGCCTTCAATGCACTCAAAGTAGATTTTGGTAATGATAATACACCTGTTCAGGCTGGTTTCCAACCTTACAGGGCTGACAATAATTCACTGGCATCATTTAAACCCATCTCCTATGGTGCACTGGGGAATAATATTGAGATTACTATTTCATGGCTTAATGATACCTTGAATGAGACTGCCATTGTTACAGACAGGGGTGGCGATGATAATACTCTTTCGCCTGACATACTGCGCGACTGGATTGGAACCGACAGCCGGGTGCCGGGTAATCCCCTTACTTTAACTATCAGTGGCCTACCTGAAGGTACCTATAACTGGACCTCCTATCATCACGATCCCCACGATCAGACTGGTCTGTTTAATGTAACTGTCAATGACGCCCAGGGAGCTTTAACTACAAATGACATAGATATATCGAACGGAAGCCTGACAATTGAGAATGTGACTAAATTTACAACTACGATTGAATCTGATGGGACAGATGTAAAGCTTATCTTTGATAAGCTAAGCGAAACCGAATCAAGCCGATCAATGTTTGTAATAAATGGTTTCATCCTTGAAAAGACCAGCGTAAGCAGTATTGAAGATCCCGGACATGATCCGGATTACCTCAGTGTATATCCAAATCCGGTTGATGATATACTGAATATCGAATTTAACGGACCAGGGCAGCATCGTATCAATATATATGATCAGCAGGGAAGAATTTTATATACTGGTCTTCATTATGGTAATGCAGATCAGATATCACTTGAGGGTATCCAGGGTGGGTTTTATACTCTGGTGCTATTTAAGAAAGGACGAATGATAACACGAAAGTTAATTATCAGGTAGCGGCTAAAATTACAGTCTTCAGCGCTAAGGAGAAGTCTGATATAGTACTCCTTTGATCTTTAACTGAGGTAAGAATAATTTTTTTTGTGGTAAGACCAGACAAGTCTGATGACGGTGATACCGTTTTTTCCCGGAAGACCGCTTTAAAGTTAATCAACAGATGAACCAGATGATTAAATATTTGTCTTAACTTGTATATTGTTTCATCAGATTATAATTGATATGAATAAAAGGATTGAATCGGATTCTCTCGGTGAAGTAAGAGTGCCTGAAAATGCTCTTTACGGTGCCCAGACACAAAGAGCAGTTGAAAATTTTCCAGTGAGCGGACTGCGTCTCCAGGATCAGTTTATCATATCGTTGGCTCTTATCAAGAAGAATGCTGCAAGGGTAAACGGGGAACTGGGGCTGATTGACCTCAGGATAAGCGATGCTGTGGAGGAAGCAGCGCAGGAGCTTATTGAAGGCAGACATAAGAAGGAATTTGTGGTGGATGTATTTCAGACAGGCTCGGGTACCTCCACTAACATGAATATGAATGAGGTAATTGCCGGCAGGGCAAATCAAATCCTGTCAGTGAAAAAAGGAGGTGGTGTGAAGGTCCATCCCAATGACCATGTTAATCTCTGCCAGTCCAGTAATGATGTTATACCTTCTGCATTAAATATTGCCGTCTCCGTCCTGGTTGAAAATGAATTATTACCTTCTTTAGGTAAGCTGAAAGAGTCGCTGTATAAGAAAAGCAGGCAGTTTGCCGGTATAGAAAAGCTTGGAAGGACACACCTGCAGGATGCCGTGGTGATGACACTGGGTGATGAATTTTCAGCTTATGCTGTCCAGGTGGAAAAAGATATCGACAGGCTGAACAGGGTGAAAACCGAACTGCTGGAACTGAGCATTGGCGGAACGGCGGTGGGTACCGGGATAAATGCCCATCCTGAATTTGCAACCAGGGTGATTGAGCTGATCGCCTCGGATACCGGTATTGATTTCAGGGAGACAGGTAATCATTTTGCCTCGCAGGCTTCACAGGACAGCTCTGTAGCTGTCAGCGGTGTATTGAATGTGACAGGAGTGAGCCTGACAAAGATAGCCAATGATATACGATGGTTGTCATCAGGTCCGAGGGCAGGCCTGGGGGAGATAAAGCTGCCTGCTGTGCAGCCCGGATCATCTGTTATGCCCGGCAAGGTCAACCCTGTGATGCCCGAGGCAGTGCTACAGGTGGCAGCCCAGCTTACCGGTAACGATGCCACAATCACAGCCGCAGCCAAAGCTGGTAATTTTGAACTTAATACAATGCTGCCACTGATAGCTTATAACCTGATACAATCAACTGCTATTCTGGCTTCTGTATCCCGGATATTTGCATCTAAATGTATTGACGGTATAAATGCTAATACTGATAAGTGCAGGTCTAATGTTGAGAACAGCCTGGATGTGGCAGTGAAGCTGATACCATATACAGGCTATGATAAGGCATCTGAAATTGCCGGGAAGGCCTATGAGCAGGGTAAAACGGTTAAAGAGGTGGTAAGGGAAGAAGGAATACTTACTGATGAGCAGATGAAGAAGGTGTTTTAAGATACTTACTGTCTGTCAGCTATGCGGTAAATAACCCTGTCACCTATCTCCCGATGGTATTCAATATTATAAATGTAACAGTTCGTTTATTGCTGAAACTGGATTATTTGGTATCTTCAAAGCCTGAAAATAATGATGATTAACAGAGGTCATAATTGTTTATATTTTGTTTTATCTGTCTTTTGAACATTAAGTAAAAATGGAAGCCAGCCTTTTTTCGCAATATATCCTGCCTGTGACCCTTGGTCTTATTATGATTAACCTGGGGCTGTCGCTTCGCTTTGGAGATTTCAGGTTAATTTTTGCAGAGCCTAAAGCGCTGATAACCGGACTTCTGTGCCAGATGATATTACTGCCCGGACTGGCATTTGCCATTGCTGCCCTCAGCGGATTGCCACCTCCTATTAAGATTGGAATAGTGCTTATATCTATCTGTCCGGGCGGGGCAACATCAAACCTGATAACCTATCTTCTTAAAGGTAATGTGGCATTATCTATATCCCTGACATCAATCAACAGTATACTGATATTATTTACAATACCGGCATTCGTTTTTCTTGCTACCAAACTGTTTATGAACCAGGAAGAAATAGTTTATTTGCCATTTCTGCCTACAATACTCAAGATATTCCTGATGATATTGCTTCCAACTGCTTTGGGAATTTTTGTAAGGCATAAGTATCCCGAGTTTGCAGGGATAGTCGAGAGGCATATGAAATATATCACCACCATCTTGCTCGCGGTGGTTTTCCTCTTTGTTATCTTCACAAGTCATAATGAGAGTGATTATGGCTTCAGCCTGTATGTTAAAATAGCTCCTCTGGTGTTTCTGCTGAATGTGCTGGGCATGACATCGGGTTATTATGCAGGCAGGTTTCTGCGCTTTGATAAAGCCAAGCTTATCACCCTGGCTGTGGAAGTGGGCATACAGAACAGTGCACTGGCCATAACAATAGCAAGCAGTCCTGTATTCCTCAATAATACAGTGATGGCCATACCCGCGGTGATATATGGAATGTTCACCTTCTTTAATGCCGTTATCTTCGGATATATCATCCGCAGGTGGCATAATGTAAGAGGAAGAATTAAATATTGATTTTTTTACTTAAGCTGTGGATGTTGCCGGATTATAACTATGAATTATAAAATATAGTTTTATATTTGGGTATGAAACCACACAACCACAGATTAGCAGCCCTGGCTATTGTTTTATTATTCTTTTATAATTTTACATCTGCCCAGAAGGTCCTGTTGACTATACCACAGGATGAACGTATCTTATATGCTGAGTCTTACCTTTCCCTTTTTGACCGTAACCAGGGGCTTCAGGTTTGTACCATTGATGAACAGGGAATGTTTTATCTCCATAAGGAAGGAAAAAAACAGGGCCCCTTTGAGGATGTCGAGGAGGTTATGATGCTGATTGAATACCTTGACGATGAGGAATATTATGATGATCTTCAGGAGGATGTTCCTGTAAACGAGGCTAATAATATGGATTATGTAAGCATGGGTGATGATGGAAATATTTATATTCAGGCATCTGGCAAAAAATCAGGTCCTTACAGCTCAGTGAAGGATCTCTATTTTACACCGGATAAAAATAATTATATAGGAGTTGTATCCAAACCACAGGAAGATTACAGTCGCCCCCCAACTTGCCTGCTGATACGATCCGGACAGCCTGATATAGAGCTTAAAGGTGAGCCTTACGACCTGAAAGTCAGCCCAGAGGTGAAAAGTGGCATAGTAGCAACAGTCAGTGAAAAAAGACAGGAAATTGACTATGATCTTATTAATGAGCAAAATGAGAAAATGATGGAGATGGCCAGGAAACTTGAGGAAGGCGAAGTCAGTATGGAGCAGCTGCAAAAATTCGTGGAGGAAAGGGAAAATATGGAAAAGCAGATGAGGCAGGCGACTAAAGACTTTTTTGTGTATACTACTGGCGGAAAAGTCTATGGCCCGTATAGATCTGATATTTTTAATGAAGATAATCCCGGCTATGGGTTTAATAGCGGTGAGAGATGGCATATGGTAGCAGATGGCAGGCTTTACCTGGGTGGAATGAATGACTTTGACCTTGGCAGCTATTCACATATAACCGACTTATGGTGGTCAGGGAAAAGTGATAATTTTGCCTACAGTACATATGAATCAATTGTATTCAGCTCAGGGGAGTCATACCCGGCACCCCTGGAAATGAAGGTGGTAGAAGAAAAAGGTCAGACCATCCTTAAATGGCTTACCCTGGAGGATAAGAGACGCTTTGTTCTCTATGAGAAATCGTTATAGTGCTGTGCGGTATGCGGCTGACAGCCTTATTGATTTTGCTTGCTGCCTTTGAAGTCCTGTGGTGTCAGCAACCCGATTATATAGATCATTTCGGTAAGGACTATATATACGCCCTCCGCTTTATTACTGATAATGACTTTCTATTGAACCGTTATTTTCCAGATGAAACTGATTGTCAGGTAATATCTGCTATTGTTTTTCCGGAATTGATAAGATTCAATGCTATTCGTGACCTTATCGAGACTGGCAGTCTTAAAACGCTTTATGTACAATATGGATCTGATTATGCCAATTTTTCTGTAGGACCCTTCCAGATGAAACCGGCTTTTGCTGAAGAGCTTGAAAGGGCGTGGAAGGAAAGGGGAGAAGGCGAAGATTATGAATGGTCCTGGTCTGGTGATACCATACAGAAAACTGAGCAAAGATACCGCAGGCTTGAACGACTTGTCAGCCTGAAAGGACAAATTATTTATCTGAATATGTTTTACCAGCTTATGGAAGACCGTTTTGCCGGGTCTCATTTTAAATCATTGGAAGAAAAAATAAGGATCTACGCCACTGCCTATAATGCCGGGATGGGTCTAGGCACAGACAGACTCAATGAACTATCCCGCATCCGGCAATTTCATACCGGACTTTTCAGTTGGAATGCAGCCAATCGTTATAATTATGCTGATATTGCGCTATATTATTTCAGACAAATCAATAGTGATAGTATGGAAGATGGTCTTCGCTAAGTTGATATCCTTTTAATATATTTGTATTTTTTTATGTGAACAGTGCAAATCAGCGAACAATTAACATATAAAAAGATATTTCTCTTCTGGAGCCCGCTGGCCCTGACCTGGCTGATGATGGCTCTGGAGCAGCCATTCCTGGTGTCAGTGATAGCCAGGCTGCCGGATGCCAAGCATAACCTTGCAGCCTTCGGTATAGCTTTCTCCTTTGCTCTTATAGTGGAAGCCCCCGTAATAATGCTTATGAGTGCATCAACTGCGTTGGTGACAGACCGCAATTCATATAGAAAACTTAAACGTTTTACTGATATCCTGAACCTGTCGGTGGTCCTTGTCCAGTTACTGGTTCTTATTCCCCCGGTCTTTAACTTTATTATAATGGATCTGATGGGGGTGCCTGAAAATGTGGCCCGGCTGACATATATATCACTTATACTTCTTATACTATGGCCACCGGCTATCGGCTACAGGAGGTTCTACCAGGGAATACTGATAAGAAATAATCTGACACGAAGGGTAACATATGGTACTATCATCAGACTTCTTGTTATTGCGCTGGCTGGATTTATTCTTTATCTGACAGGTATACCCGGGGCATATGTAGGAGGAGCAACCTTATCAGTAGCTGTCTTTGCTGAGGCTGTTGCAAGCTGGCTGATGGCAAGGAAGACGGTAAGGCGTATTATTAGTGAAGGCGATCATCCTGAGAATAAGAATCCAGGTGAGCACCCGGAAATTAAACTGGGTTACAGGTTCATAACAAGGTTTTATACACCTCTGGCACTTACCTCATTGCTTTCCCTGGGTGTCCATCCTTTCGTAACTTTTTTCCTCGGCAGGTCCCAGATGCCAATAGAATCACTTGCAGTACTGCCGGTTGTTAATTCACTGGTTTTTATCTTCAGGAGCGTGGGATTATCATACCAGGAAGTAAATATTGCCCTGGCGGGCGACAGGAAACAGAACTACCCTAAATTGCGTAACTTTGCTGTTATACTGGGTTCGGGAGTGACGGTGCTGCTTGGCATCATTTCTTTTACCCCGCTTGCTGCTATATGGTTCAGGGATGTATCTGGACTTACACCTGATCTGGCAGACCTGGCATACCTTCCTCTTAAAATACTTTTATTCCTACCGGCTTTATCTGTCCTTCTCTCGTTTCAGCGCTCCACACTGGTGATAGCAAGTACTACCGGACCCATTTCCATAGCCACTGCCGTGGAACTTGTGGTTATACTCCTGGTGCTGCTGGTATGTGTCGGGTATTTCAATATGGTAGGAGTAATTGCGGCTTCACT
>JBKHBA010000023.1:0-16691 GCA_046542595.1 Bacteroidales bacterium
GAACAGTTTAACAAACCTTCCTTTATCGAAAATGATCCTGTGTCCGTACCTCATCAGTACAGCCTTAAACAGGATATAGAAATAGCAGGATTTCTTACAGCAACCATAGCATGGGGTCGCCGCGACCTTATCCTTGCTGCGGCAAACAGGCTGATGGAGATGATGGGAGGGAGTCCGGGCGACTTCATCCTTAACGCAGGTCAGAGAGACATTGACCGCCTGGGTGATTTCTATTACCGTACCTTTAATGGTGATGACTGCCGCACCTTCATCTATGCCTTAAGGAATATATACTCATCATATGAGAGCATGGAAGATGTGCTGTTGAAATACCTGGAGCAGGGTGATGACTGGAAGGCAGCCATCACGGGCTTGCGAAAGGAGTTTTTCAGTGTGGCTCACCCCCGGCGCACACTGAAGCATTTTGCTGATATCTCAAGGGGTGCTGCAGGTAAAAGGCTTAATATGTTCTTCAGGTGGATGGTCAGGGATGACGGGAGAGGTGTCGATTTCGGGCTGTGGAAAAGAATAAGCAGCTCCCTGCTGTATATACCACTGGACTTTCATACAGGTAATGTATCCCGTAAGCTGGGATTGCTTTCACGCAAGCAGGACGACTGGAAAGCCGTAGAAGAGCTTAACTCGGTGCTGAGGCTGTTTGACGGGGATGACCCGGTAAAGTATGATTTCTCCCTGTTTGGTCTCGGTATAATCGAAAATTTTTAATTATGGCTTATTTTGATTTTAAGCAGTTCAGGGTATACCAGGAGCAATCGGCCTTTAAGGTAGGCACCGACTCTGTGTTGCTGGGTGCCTGGACTGATCCTTCATCTGCCTCCTCTGTTCTGGATATAGGTACAGGTACCGGCCTTCTTGCCCTTATGATGGCACAAAAGAGCAACTGTGAGATAACAGCCATTGAACCAGACCGGCAGTCATATGAAGAGGCAGCCAGAAATGTAAATATCAGTCCGTGGGACAACAGGATAAATTTGATAAACACCAGGTTACAGGACTATCATCCCGCCGGCCCGGACTTCGACCTTATTATCAGCAACCCCCCTTTTTTCAGGGGCTCTCTGTTTAATAAGGATGAACGCTTATCCAGGTCCAGGCATGATTATGACCTTTCATCAACGGAATTGCTCGAGGGTGCCGGCAGGCTTATGAACACAGGCGGCATCTTCTGCCTGGTACTGCCTTATGGAGAGTCGGCCCTGTTTATAGCTGAAGCCGCAGATTCCGGGTTATACTGTAACAGAATTCTGAACATCAAGCCCTTGCCTTCATCCCCCGTAAAAAGGGTTCTGATGGAGTTCGGAAGGAAGAAAAAAGAGCTGCACCAGTCATTTCTGACCATAGAAAAAGGTGAACGCCATGCATATACTGCTGCGTACAGGAAGCTGACAGCCGACTATTATCTTTATTTCTAAAACATAAGCTCCGATTCGGGCAGACCGTATTCCGGTCCGGCAGGCCGTTTTCTCCCCGGCCTTCCTGTTGCCTTTATTTCTAAAACATAAGCTCCGATTCGGGCAGACCGTATTCCTCCTCCGTCCTGATACCCATTTCTTTAAGGCTTTCAAGAACAGGCATATAAATTTCTTTTTCCACAGGCCTGTAAACGCCTTTGAGACTGATCTTTCCCTTTATGATAAGCCTGGCTGCTATTGCAGCAGGCAGGGCTACCGTACGTGCTACAGACGTATCACCACCGGCAGAAGCAGAACCATAATCCACCATCTGTGAGCTGATGACCTCGGTGCTGCCATCCCTGTGCCTTGCAAGGAAGATATGTTTGAGGACGGTCATATCCCTTTCATCTTCACCAAGCATCATTTTATCCATCATCAGCCCGGATATTATGTCAAAGGGAGTTTTCATAAAGGAGGGGATCTTTTTATCACTGAAAAGACCCAGCCATTCGAAAGATTTTATTGCTGCGGAATCAATGCCCAGGCTGAGATGATCTGCCAGCTGTTTTTTAATATTGCCTTTACGCCCTCCTGTCCTGTCACGTATCAAATCCGCATATGTCTTGCCGGAAAAATCTTCCTGTACTGTGTTCAGGAGCCTGACTGACTTCATGGCATCGATGGTCTCACACCAGCCTTTGTACCTGAATGTACCCCTGAACATGGTTTTTATATCCTCCAATCCGTAGATATCAATATAGCTTATTGAATCCCTGTTGGGATATACCTCCAGTGTCCCTACATCCTTTATCTTATAGTCAAAGGTCTTTTTGAACAGGTCTTCGGGCTCAATGGTAACTATCCTGCCGCCGTCAAGGTACCTGGCATCATTCATACTTGCCAGCAGCACCCCTTCAGGGCTCCATGTAAATTTATATCCCATGGGATTGTCGATATGCTCTGGTGCCGGCAGTGCGCCGCACACAGACCAGAATTTTTCAATGCTTCCGCCCCTGCTTTTTATATTATCAATGATCTTCATGGCTGACATGTGGTCTATGCCCGGGTCAAGACCTACCTCGTTAAGGATGATAATCCCCGCTTCCCTGGCTCTTTTGTCAAGACCTGATATCTCATCCCTGATATATGAAGTTGTTACCATATCTTTCCTGTGCTGTATGCACACCTCTGCAACGCCGCCATGGAATTTATAGGGCAGCAGGCTGACAACCAGGTCTGCTTCTTTCACAATGGGTTTGAGAACTTCCATCTCACTGGCATCCCAGTATATTATTTCTCCGTTAGGATGATCCTTTAATATTTTCCTTGCATTATCGCATGTATTGCATGCTATTGTCACCTTATAGTTGTGTTCCAGCAGGTAATCAATCAGCGGTTTGGCTACCATGCCGGCTCCCAGTACGAGTATTTTATGCATAATAGATTTTTTGGGTTCAATTATGAGCATTAATATACTATATTGATTTTTCTCATTCAATGACAGATGGATGTTTTTTTATTTTTACCGGTATTAGTATTGCGGACACCCCATTGACCTTACTATTATATTATCTTTTTACCTGTTCCCATATGCGGATACAGCAAAGCATGTTTACAATGCAATGGCATTAAAGGGGTTTTATTATCAACAAACAGTTAAGAGCTCTTTCTTTAAAACATACATCATCGTATATTTGTAATGGCTGCTGGAGTTGAATTTTTTTAAGAGGCTGTATAATAAGACAATGAAGAAACCCGGAAAACAGGTAGAGACCCCCCTTATGAAGCAGTATTACAGTATCAAGGAGAAGCATCCTGATGCAATACTGCTGTTCAGGGTAGGCGATTTCTATGAGACATTCGGGGAGGATGCGATACGCTCGTCCGAGATACTGGGTATAACGCTCACCCGCAGGGCCAACGGCGCAGCTTCATGGGTTGAGCTGGCAGGTTTTCCTTATCATGCACTTGATAATTATCTTCCCAAACTGGTGCGGGCAGGTCAGAGGGTTGCCATATGTGAGCAGCTCGAAGATCCTAAACTCACCAAAAAGATTGTAAAAAGAGGTATAACCGAGCTGGTGACACCGGGTGTTTCCCTCAATGATAATGTACTGGAGCATAAGGAGAATAATTTTCTTGCTGCCATACATATTCATAAATCAATCAGTGGCGTGGCCTTTCTTGATATATCCACCGGGGAGTTTCTGGTTGCCCAGGGATCACATGCCTATATAGACCAGTTAATTAGCAACTTTGCTCCAAAGGAGGTGCTTTTCGAAAAGGGAAAGACAGAGGAGTACAGGGAGCTATACGGATCAGGGTATTATAATTTTAAGCTGGATGACTGGATATTCAGGCTTGATGCTGCCAATGACAGGTTGCTGAAACATTACGGGACAAAGTCGCTGAAAGGTTTTGGCATCCACGGTCTTGATTATGCAATAGTTGCGGCAGGGGCCATACTGTATTATCTTGATCTAACCCGTCATGAGAAAATAGCCCATATTACAGGTATCTCAAGGATAGAGGAGGAGAAATATGTGTGGCTTGACCGCTTTACCATGCGTAACCTTGAGCTGTTTGCCTCACCCTTCAGTGATGCTCGCACCCTTATTGATATCATAGACCGCACCTCCAGTCCCATGGGAGGCAGGTTGCTTAAGAAATGGATATCACTGCCCCTGAAAGGCAAAGAGCCGGTGAGAGAAAGGCATGATGCCGTGGAGTATATGGTAAATGATGCCGGCTTCAGGGACGATATACTCAGGCAGGTTAAGCAGGTGGGTGACCTTGAACGTATGGTTTCCAAGATAGCCACCGGGCGTATTAACCCACGGGAGGTGGTGCAGCTCAAAAGGTCACTGCAGGCAGTGCTGCCGGTGAAAGAGCTGTGCGAGAAATCAAAATGCAGCTCACTGGAAACGCTGGCTTCAAAGATCAGGCCCTGCCTGGAGCTGGTTGATAAAATAGAAAATACCATTAATGCTGATCCTCCGGCGCTGATCAGTAAGGGCAGGGTGATATGTGAGGGTGTGTCAGCGGAACTGGACGAGCTGAGGCATATACTCAATTCAGGCAAAGACTACCTTGTTGAGCTGCAGTCGCGGGAGAGTGCCCGGACCGGCATATCAAGCCTTAAGGTGGGCTTTAATAATGTTTTCGGGTATTATATAGAAGTCAGGAACACCCATAAGTCACGCGTTCCGGACGAGTGGATACGCAAGCAGACACTGGTAAGTGCCGAAAGGTATATCACGGAAGAGCTGAAAGAGTATGAGAACAAGATATTGGGTGCCGAAGAGAAGATACTGGCACTGGAGCAACAGCTATACAGCGGGCTGGTGGATTTTCTGGGCGACTTTATAAGCCATATACAGCTTAATGCTGCCGTGGTGGCTGAGCTGGATTGCCTCCTTTCCTTTGCCCTGGTGTCTGCCGGTAATAATTATGTAAGGCCGGACATTAATGATTCATATACCATTGATATTAAGGACGGCCGGCACCCTGTTATCGAGCAGCAGCTGCCGGCAGATGAGACATATATACCCAATGATGTTTACCTTGATAATGAGAAGCAGCAGGTGATAATACTTACCGGCCCGAATATGTCAGGTAAGTCGGCCTTGCTGAGACAGACGGCCCTGATAGTCCTGCTTGCCCAGGCAGGCTGTTTCGTCCCGGCCTCATCAGCAAGCATAGGCCTTGTGGATAAGATCTTTACAAGGGTGGGGGCATCGGATAATATTAGCCTTGGCGAATCAACCTTCATGGTGGAGATGAACGAGGCTGCCAGCATACTTAATAACCTGTCAGACCGCAGCCTTATACTCCTTGACGAGATAGGACGCGGCACATCAACCTATGACGGTATATCCATTGCCTGGGCAATGGTTGAATATATACATGAGCAGCGCTGCAGGGCCAGGACACTCTTTGCAACACACTACCATGAGCTAAATGAAATGGAGAATACTTTCAAAAGGGTCAGGAATTATAATGTGTCCATAAAGGAACTTGATGATAAGGTTATATTTCTGAGAAAGCTAAAGAGGGGAGGCAGTGAGCATAGCTTTGGCATACATGTGGCGCGTATGGCCGGCATGCCGCTGAGTGTGGTTAAGAGGGCAGAGGATGTGCTCAAGCAGATGGAAGAGGGTGGCAGGGAAGGCAATATAGCCAAGCCGGTGGGTGACCTTGCATCAAGCCGTGAGGGACTGCAGCTTAGCTTTTACCAGCTCGATGATCCTGTGCTCAAGCAGATAAGTGATGAGCTGTCAGGTCTTGATGTCAACAACCTCACACCGGTTGAGGCCCTCAATAAGCTGTACAGTATCCAGAAGCTGCTGAATAAATAGTATTTGCGGTCACATCACTGTCCTTTACCAGTTTGGATCAGCGCTTTAAGAATATTGCTGGGGGTATATATTAAGCACATTATGATCAGCCAGTGATGAGGGAAGGTTAAATGTAAGGCTAAAGAATTTCTGGGTATATGACATGGTATGTGTACGGGCATTTATAATAACATACATTGGTTCATCATCATCATTCGTTTTCATCTCCCATGCATTGTTCCAGTCAGTGAATCGCACAATCCTGGATGAATTATCTTTAAAATCCTTTCTTATTGCTTTCTCCAGGTTGTCACCTGATCCCCCGGGTATATTGAAGGTGACTGATGCACTTAACTGCTCGCATAAATTTGAAAGGATGTTCATCCAGTAGGGGAAACCTTTTTCCAGTTCGGCATTTTCAGGAACAAAGACGTAGATACGTTCTGCCAGTGACAATGGTTGTGGAAGATGAGCGACGATAACTGTATTATTGGACCTGTTGAGGACTGTCTCCACCATATTGCCGAATATCCTGCTCAATTCCCTGGTTCTGCCACTCCACCCCATTATTATTTCGGATATACTCAGCTCTTTTGACACCCTTGTAATAGACAAAGGGATATTTACATCAACCCTTGTGATACTCTGCAGGCTTATGCCGGAGGCCGCAGCATGCCGGCTTAATTTCTCAATGATGGATTTATTACGGGCAATACGATTTTTAGCATCTGCATCATCCTTTACAATTGCCAGTGGATAGACCGGCTCTGTAAGCTTAGGGTCGGAAAGCAGAATAGCAAGGTCAATCAGTTTTTCAATGTTTTCCGGGTTGGCTATTGGTACCAGTATGCGTCTTTGTTTTATTGTGTCCGGTACGGGCAGTTTTTCACTCTCTTCCCTGACGAGGTCTCTTCCGGCTTTTTCGGTAATTAATGAACTGAACAGAGAACTGCCCAGTATAAGAAGGATAACGCCATTAAAAATGTCTTCATTAAGAACGCCGTAGCTGAGTCCTACCATTGCCACGGCAAGGGTCGCTGCTGCACGGGCAGATGTAAGTCCGAAAATGGTGTTCATCTCAGCCTTTGTCTGCCGGAATATTACCTTCGTGACCCATGCAGCCACCCATTTGCTACTGATTGCCAGGGTGATAAATAATACTGCATATAATATCGGGCGAAAGCCGGTGAACAATATCCCCAGGTTAACAAGCATGCCTACACTTATAAGAAAAAACGGTATAAACAGGGTGTTACCTACAAAATCAATCCTGTTCATCAGGGCTGATGATGATGGTATAAGCCTGTTAAGTGCCAGTCCGGCAAAGAATGCACCTATTATGGGCTCTGCACCTGCAAGCTCAGCTGCATAAGCTGAAGCAAAGAGGGCTGAGAGAGTAAAGAGGTACTGCAGGTATCCATCCATTGCAATGTTCCTGAAAAACCAGCGGCTTAATTTAGGAAGGAGGAAAAATATTGCAAAGGTGAAGCTGCCGAATGAAAGGAAGAAGGTAAGCAGGAAGCGCTTGCTTTCCCCGTCATTCATCAGTGCAGTAACGAAAGCCAGCATTATTAATACCAGGGTGTCGGCTATGACGGTTCCGCTGATTGCTGTATTTACTGCTGATGATTTGGTGATACCCAGCTGGCTTATTGAAGGGAAGGCAATAAGTGTATTGGACGAAAGCATGAGGCCAATGAGTATTGAAGGTATCATGCTGAGAGACAGCAGGTATATGCTGGCATAATAGCCCAGTAAGAAAGGCAGGGCAAAGGTGGCTATGCCAAAGAATATTCCGCGGATGCTGTTTTTGCGGAATTCACTGAACTCTATTTCCAGTCCAGCCAGGAACATAATATACAAAAGCCCCACGTGGCTGAACAGTTCAATCGTGTCATTGTCAGCAATGATATTCAGGGCATGGGGGCCCATAATAATGCCTGTGATTATAAGTCCTATTATTGAAGGGACATTGGTCTTTCGCAGGACAACGGGAATAATCAGTACGATAAGTAAAACCACCATGAAAATAACGACGGGTTCTGTCAGCGGTATAGATATGTCATGCATGGTAATAGTTCTGTTTTCTAGCTTTTCCTATTCTATCATTTTCTGGTTATGGGAGTTGACAAAAAGGATGGTCCCCAGCTCATCGTAGTCTGAAAAGACATCTATCTTGTGCTTTAATGCTTCGCCCCGGAAACCTATCATGGTCAGTCCTGCATCCTTTGATCTTTCATTAATCAGGTCTTTTGGATTAACACCTTCCTCTTCAACTATTAATTCTATGCTCTTTTCAGTGATCGGCAGCCTGCCTTCCCTGATAAGTTTCCTGTTGTTTTCCCTTACTTCGTAATACTGACCGGGTTTGCAGATATCGAATATTTTGATCTTTGATTTTTTCCAGTCAGGGTGCCCTGAGATAATAAAACTGAGCAGGATCATCAGGTTTGCATTATATTCGTCAGTTGATCTAATCCATACATGCATCCCTTCCTGGAATACAATTCTTCGCTTGGCGCTGGCCAGTATACAAACATCGAAGTTGCCTGCGTTGACAAGGGCATGGTTTTCCATTATTTCCTTCAGCTCTCCTGGATTCTCCTTGTTGTACTCAAAAATAACCATATTGTTCTCCATTCCTGCGATGCCCGGCAGCTGTATGGCCTGGGCAATAGCCGATGTATAGGAGGGGGAGATAATAGTATCTATATATACATGGTTCTCTACATTTTCAAATGTTTTCACCAGCCTGGTCAGTGTCTCCTGTGCTTCTGCATGTGTTTTCTTTGAATAATAACCTTCTATCCTGTGCAGGTAGGTGCCAAATCCATATTTAAAAGATATCCAGTTAAGCAAGTGGAAAGCAGTATCTCTCTCAAATGAGTTTTTTGATATGCAGATAGCACTGGGCCTCCATTCTGTAAATGTCTCTTTTCCAGCACTTTTTTGCAGGTAAACCTGTAGATTCCTGTTAAGCTGAAACAGGGAATTGGCGAAAATGGATTCAAGTCCCTGCCTGTCCTTATTATAATAATTTATATAGGCATACAAAAGAGACATAACAATTATTGCTATCAGGGCATAGCTTGCATTTATCTTAAACATTACCCAGAGAGATATAATAAAACCTGCCATTGAGAAGTACCATCTTGATCGAAAGGAAGGCCTGTATGATGGGCTGGCCCCAAAGTGGTTAAGGAAAGAGATAAGGCATAATGATCCGTATGTTACCATAAAAAACATTGAAATGATACCGGCAACAGCATTGACATTTCCCAGGGCTACAAATACCATTGCTATGCTAACTGTGACAATTGAGGCATGTACCGGTTCCTTATCTTTTTTCCGTCCGCGCGACAGCCACCAGTTAATACCGGATGAAGGAAACGAGCGGTCGGCTGCCAGGGCCTGCAGGGTACGTGGAGCTACCATCACGGAGCCCAGTGCTGATGAAATGGTTGATGCTGCCAGTCCCATCGGGATTATTACATTCCCACCTATTGCAATCTTACCCATAACAAACTGGTTATTGAGAAGATCATCCACGCTGGCTGAAGAAGCAAGCTTGTAAACAATAAAAATATATATTATCAGTCCGGTGAAAGTGGCAATGGTGGTACCCAGCGGTATTGACTTCGACGGGTCCCTCAGATCTCCTGACAGGCCAACCCCGGCCGTCATCCCGGTAAATGCGGGAAAGATAATTGCAAATACAAGGAAGAAACTTTCCTTATTTCTGAATGCAGCTGACTCAAGGGAATAAGAGGACTCGGTTGCATGCTCTGTTGATCCCAGGAAAAAGAGAATGATTGATACAGCCAGTATGGCTACAACAAAATAAAGGGTTTTTATCCCCATATTAGCCCCTTTTGTAAGTATAAGAATGGCAAGTATTGTCATAGCCGGTATCGATATTACCTGCCGGGGCAGCATAATATCATATTTATCTTTCATAAAGCGGAAAAAGAACTCGAAGGATTCAGTAAATGCTATAACATAAAATGCCACACTGATGGCCTGTGACAGGAACAGGGCAATTCCAATGGTAGCCCCTATATTAAGGCCGAAAGACCTGCTTATAATAAAATATTCACCGCCACCTTCAACACGCTTGTTGGTTGCTATCTCGGATAGTGCCAGGGCTGTTGGTATTGTAACCATATGTCCGAGAAGAATTATCAGTATAACCCCCCAGAAGCCCAGGGTGCCAACAGCATAACCAAAGCGAAGGAACAATATTGCACCGAGTATGGTGGCTATTGCTGTAAAGAATACAGGGGCTGTGCCAAATCCTTGCTTTTTTGTAGCGGTCATATAAGTTTGCTTTAAGATGGCCTAAACTAATCACTTTTTTATAAAATTTAATGTTATTCCGGCAAAATAAATTATGCGGTTAAGGGATATTATCCCTGTGTTTGGCCGGATGATGAATTACGTAAGCGCATAATCTACGCCACACTCTCTCGCTCGGTTGGCTTTGCCGGGTAAAACGTTTTTGGCAGCTTGTTGCCGGGAGAATCAATATTAAAGCTTTGCATTCAATTTTTTTTGGATAAAGTAAAAAAGTGTTATTTTTGCAATCACATTTGCGGGAATAGCTCAGTTGGTAGAGCACGACCTTGCCAAGGTCGGGGTCGCGGATTCGAGTTCCGTTTCCCGCTCATCAGTCAGAAGGCAGCGATAAAAATCGCTGCCTTTCTTATTTCCGGGCGCTCCGGAGGGAGCTTGCTCCCGTGAGGAGCATCCGGAAATAAGAAATAGCCGCAATTGCGGCTTCTGACTGATGAAAGCACCGCCCCGCAGGGAAGGATCCGATCCTCTGCGCTCGGAGAGAGCAGAGGATCAATTCCGCCGGGAGGTCAGGATCCGCCGAGCGGAACGAGGCAGTTCCGTGGCCGCAATTGCGGCTTCTGACTGATGAAAGCACCGCCCCGCAGGGAAGGATCCGATCCTCTGCGCTCGGAGAGAGCAGAGGATCAATTCCGCCGGGAGGTCAGGATCCGCCGAGCGGAACGAGGCAATTCCGCCCACCATTGTAATATTGTGTTTATACACTTGTTTGGTATACTAAAAGTATATATATTTGTTCTATAATACATATATCATGAAATCAATATCCCTCAAAATAGATGATTCTATCTTTCAGGAAACTGAAAAGATACTGGCAAGGATCAGAAAACCCCGGAACCGGTATATCAACGAAGCAATTTATTATTATAACAGCCTACAGAAAAGACAGATTCTGGAAGAAAGACTAAAAAAAGAGTCTGATGTTGTAAGGGAAGATTCAATGGAGGTACTCCGGGATTTTGAAGACATTGACTATGTCGATTAAACAGTTTGATATATGGATCGCCGACTTGAGTCCGCAAATCGGTACTGAGTCGGGTAAAAAGAGACCTGTTGTTGTTATTCAGACGGACTTACTTAATGAAATATCACATCCCTCTACCATTGTATGTCCTGTTACTACCAGGGTGAAAAAAGAATCTGAAGTATTACGGGTGCACTTAAAAAAGGGAATGGCACAGCTTACACGTGATAGCGACATTATGATTGACCAGATATGGGCTGTTGATAACAGGAGGCTTGTAAAAAAGTTAGGCAGCCTGCCTCAAAATGTTAAAACCAGATTAAAAGAAAACATTAGCATAGTGCTTGATCTTGAATAATTATTTTCCAAAACTATACATGATTGACAATTGGAGAACCTGGCTCTTTAGTGATTGCTGTGGTGCGTACCATCCTTCCTCATTGGGGTCATTGTGATTATCAGTTAAACCAATATTATACCGAATATCCAGATTTACCTGGTCAGATAATGCATAGTTTGCACCAATTCCTAATAAAAGATCAGTGCCATTATAAACCATGCTGTGATCAATAAGGTCTATTTCTCCATCTTCCGTATCTACTTCCTCAAATTCCCCACTCAATAAGTATCCAAATTGTGGAGCCACAAACAGATTGATTTTATCGAGGTTATATATAATCGGAACTGCAATATTGAAATAGTCCAGTCGTATGGTTTGCTCAACGCCAGGTTCCTCATCTTTTCCTCCTTGTGTGGAATAGGACAATTCAGGTCGTACAGAGAATTTATCAAACAAACCTAATTCCGCAAACCCACCCAGGTTCACGCCTAATTTGAAACTGGGAGCCGGTGCCTCCAGTACAGGGTCGACTGAAATTTTAGCCATGTTGAGTCCGGTTTTTATTCCCCAATCAATCTTCTGAGCAAATAAAGGTGTTGAAATCATGAATGACAAAGCCAGGAAAAAAATAATTTGTAATTTCTTCATTTTATTGATTTGTTTTAAAATTATATCCTGCAATATAAACATTTTTTAAAATTCTTTAAGCCTTTATAGGGAAGGAGAGGATCACCTTATAATAAAATGGGACCAGTTATTGGAAATCTATTATTTCTTTTAAGTAGCCCAATAAACATATAACATTAAAGTTTAGCAATGAATTTCAAGATACAAAAAAGGGTGACGAATAGCTGGAATTTGTATCACTTTTGTACCTCTAAAAAAACAAAGCCCGTTAACGTCAATTAGTTAAGAGGCTTATTGGGTGCCCGGAGCGGACATAAGTTGCAACCTTCCTATAGAATTAAGCTCTTCAATACATAATAATGTTGATCATTCATGTGATTGTTAATTAATAAAATAGGATTAAACAGACTCGATTTATATTTTTTACAATAAGCAGAAAAGTGTAAACAAAATAGTTTATATTTGTATTATGAATAATAAATTATCAATAATAAAAGGAATCCATCCCGGATTAATTCTTGAGCGTGAGCTTAAACAACGGCATATACCTAAAGGTCGATTTGCTATTAATATGGATGAATATCCACAAACATTAGTATCCATTACTAAAGGCAAGAGGCGGATGAATACAAGACTTGCATTGAAAATAGAAAAGGCTTTAGGGATTGAAGAAGGATTCTTTATGACTTTGCAGGTTTATTATGATATTGAAGAACTTAAGAACAAACAACATAAATCACATCCTGATTATACTAAATTGAGGCGAGTTTTGTTTTGGGATACAAAGATGGAAGATATAGACTGGAAAAAACAAAAAAATGCAATTATCAAAAGAGTTTTTGAGAGGGGAAATGAAATTGAGAAAAGAGAAATTATTCGTTTTTATGGAAGGGACAATGTCAATAATATTTTAAAGACATATGGAAAGTAAACTTCATTACAATACTACTGATCAACAATTGCAGGATATTTTGGAAATACTTATGGCAGCTAAGGAATTTGATGCTTTTAGGTTAGTTGGCGGAACTGCTTTAAGCTTGCTTAGAGGACATAGGAAGTCAGTTGATATTGATTTGTTTACTGACGCACCCTATGATTCAATTGATTTTGGAGCAATCCATTCATTTTTGTGTAATACATTTTCTTATGTTGACACAATTGATTATAAGGTGATTGGATTAGGCAAATCCTATTTTATTGGTAATAATGAAGAAGACTGTGTAAAACTGGATCTATTCTATACGGATAAATTCATACAGGAGATTATCCTGTTGGATGGCATAAGATTGGCGACTGTTGAAGAAATTATAGCCATGAAAATTGAAATTATTTCCAGGGGTGGAAGGAAAAAGGATTTTTGGGATATTCATGAACTAAAAGATGATTATTCAATCGGGCAGATGTTTGCCCTTCACAAGCAAAGATATCCTTACAACCATGACGAGAATCAAATCAGAAGCAATTTCTCAAACTTTCAGATTGCGGATGATGATTTTAATCCCATTTGTTTAAAAGACAAACATTGGGAGATAATAAAATTAGATATGATTGATTTTGCAAAACAGGCATAGAAAGGATTGGAATTCGGGAATTTAAAAAAAAAGCCGACGGATCCGTCGGCTTTTTAAGGTACCCGGAGCGGGACTTGAACCCGCACAGCCTGTACGGCCATTGGATTTTAAGTCCAACGTGTCTACCAATTCCACCATCCGGGCAATTGAAAAGTTTGTGATCTAATTACAATTTATCACACTGTATTCAAATATTATACAAAGAACTCATTAAAACCGGATGGAGGAATTGTCTCTCCCACTACCTGGCCCCTCCCTAAAATAACCCACAGGGTTATTTCTTAACGGTCGGTCCTACCATCCGGGCAAAATATCGTTTTTGCCGTGCAAACTTACAAAAAAAATTGAAATCCCGGAGTAACAGATCAATCAATCCGGGCAAGCATTAATCTTTTAACTATAAACAGGTATTGTTTTAATGCCTTCAGAAAGGGCAGTGATTATGGCTGGTTTTAATGCCTGATCCAATGTCCTTACTTATCTGACGTTTTTCTGACAGCAGCTGTTATTATCTTATCAGGATGGCAGGCCATAAACCCTTCTTTAGCGTTCTTCCACCGGGCCCCAGTCGACCAGGATATCGTCTTCAAAAATGACATAAGATTCGGTATATATCCATCTTTCCTGTATATCCGAACCCTTTGTCAGCCTGTCAACCCTTAGCGGCTTACCCCAGCTGTCAAATACCATGTCACTTTTCATCCCTTTCCAGATCTTGTGCTGGTAGATAGCCTTTCCGGTTCTGGAACCGTATTTGTTTATAAGCATCTCGCGCCTGTCAGCAGGTTGCCTGATATTAACTGCCTCTTGTGCCTGTTCACCTACCTGCAATATTTCTCCTTCGGTATTCCTCAGTATGGCTTTTTCTGTTGGGATAAAGCCTTCCTCCTCATCATACAGTACTTTCAGGTAGTCTTCTTCAACCACCAGAACATCCAGTTCAGTGCCTTCAGGGATATAAGCTATTACGGTGCTTACATTTTCCTTATCACCAAACAGCCGGGTTACGGATTTGGTGGTTGCTTTGTAATATTGAGCTGAAAGGATGGGGGCAATCATAAGTAAAACAGTGAATAAGACTGATGCTTTTAATATTTTATTTCTGTCCATAATAATTACTTTTTAAATATTATAACCCGGGAATATTGATAAACAACCGGATCATCTGATATTTATATTATTGCAATCAAAAACTATACCACCATTATTTCTGTTTGTCACTATCTGTCCTCAGCGTTGTTTTACTGATCTGCAGGGTGCTTATTTTCAGTGAATGCAAGCTTTGCTTTTTATTTAAGATCTTGTTTCTGTGATATTTTAAATTCAATTTATTATATTGTATTATATTTGCGCGCTAAATAATGGAAATAATCATAAAAAAACCTGGTAAAATGGCCACTGAAAGTCAAAAACAGTTTGAAGAAAGTGAAAATCTACAGAAGATGGTTTTGAATATCATGTATACCCTGAGGGAAAAATATAATAAGTACCCGGAGTACAAAACCATCATGATGAATCTTACCACGGTATCAAAAGAGATCAATGCTATCAGGATAAAGGAGATTACCGGTGAACTGGATCCTTCAGAGTCTGAGAAGTAGTTATTTAGTATTTCCGGATAAGCATAAAACCGTCCATAGCGGGGATAATAATGTTTTCTGTGCTGTTATCAGCCTTCACCATCCGGTTAAATTTTCGTATACCCTCAGTCATAGGGTCTTTTGCCTGCTGATCAAGCACTTTGCCATCCCATAATACATTATCGGCAAGTATATATCCGCCTTTATTAAGTATGTCAAGGCTTGTTTTATAGTAGGCGGGATACTGTCTTTTATCTCCGTCAATAAAGATAAAATCAAAGAATATCTTCAGTTCCTTCATTATAACAAGGGCATCCCCGCTGTGGCATATTATTCTGTCTTCCATTCCGGCTTTCTTTATATATTCACCACTTATATCTGCCAGCTCATCATTGATTTCGATTGTATGGAGCTTAGAGCCTTCAGGCAGTCCCCTTGCTATGCATATAGCTGAATAGCCTGTGTATGTGCCTATCTCAAGCGCCGTTTCCGGCCTGATCATTCCTGTTATCATCTCCAGCAGTTTACCCTGTATATGTCCGGATATCATATTGGGGTTTAGCACCGAGGTGTATGTTTTCCTGTACAGCTCATTCAGCAGTGCATCTTCAGGGCTGCTGTTATCAAGTATATATTTTTCAATATCGATATCCATTATTTGCTATAGATAAGTGTGGAGAGCATATCTTCAGGGAATATCTCATTGGCTGAACTGAGCAGGTCTGATGACGAGAGTTGGTCTATCTTTTCGTACAGGCTTTCTATGGGTTCCATACGGTCAAACACCAGTATATTTTTGCCCATTGACAGCATATGGCTTTCATGATTCTCCCATGCCCTGGCTATATTGCCTTTCATCTGGTTTTTTGCTTTTTGCAGCTGTGCTGTGCCCAGTCTTTTTTCCCTGAGTTTCTTCAGCTCTTTCAAGGCAAGGCTTATGCTTTTGTCCCTGTTCCTGGCCTCTGTTCCGAAATAGATCATAAACACCCCGCTGTCGCAGTAGGGTATATACATGGACTCTACGTTATAGGCAAAACCGTTTTTTTCGCGCAGTGAGAGGTTAAGCCTTGAGTTTAGTCCCTGTCCGCCCAGGATATTATTCAGCAGGAACATGGTAAGGCGTCTTCTGTCCTTTACATCATATGCCAGGTTTCCTATTATACAATGATCCTGCCATGTGTTTTTACTAATAAGCTTTTTCTGCGGCCGGTAGCCTGTGAAAGCCTTTCTTTGCCTTTTGTCCTGTTTGGTTTTTATATCCCCAAAATATCTTTCAAACAGCTTGATCAGCTGTTTGTCCTTAATATTACCTACAGAGCAGACCACCATGCCTTCCGGGCTGTAGTTATTATCAATAAAACCAGTTATCATTTCCCTGTTGAATGATCTTACTGAATCTTCCGTTCCCAGTATGCTCTTCCCTATTGGAGCACCGGCATATATCATTTCTTCAAAGTCATCGAAGATCAGTTCGGAAGGAGTGTCCTTATAGGAGTTTATTTCC
>JBKHBA010000305.1:0-3043 GCA_046542595.1 Bacteroidales bacterium
CCTGCTGATGTATGAGAAGTCGCCCGACAAAATAAAGATTGTCAGCTCTTTAAGTGATATGGAAATCGTCCAGGTGGTAAACGGCGACGAGGGTTATACCATTAACCCCATGACAGGCTCCGCCGGACCCGTTCCCATGTCATCCACGCAGATATCTTCAATGAAGGACAACAGCATGCTGCAGAGCAGCCTGCTTGACCGGTACAGCGCAGGCGAAACAGATATCACCGGTGAAGAAAATGTGGACGGTAAACCCGCTTATAAAATAAGGGTCCGGCTGGAAGATGGTGATAAGTATATCTTTATCGACAAGGAATCGTTTTATATCACCATGATAAGGATGTCGGTAGAGCAGATGGGCATGGAAATGACAGTTGATATGAAGATGGGTGATTTTGAAGAGACAGAAGGTGTGATACTGGCCAGAACCATTGATACTTATATAAACGGCCAGCCGGGGGGAAAAATAATATACGAAAGCATTGAATTTAATGCTGATATAGACGACAGCGAGTTTATAATAAAATAATGCAGCAAACCTGTAAGCCGGATTCTGTAACCTGTCCTGTAATCTCAGAGAGATAATCGGACAGGCTTTCTGCCATTTATCTAAACCACTCATTGCTGAATGGCTTTAACGACCTACCCCCCGGCATCGGACGAGCAATCCTCAGCGCCGGTATACATGGTCTTTCAACTCATAAGTGCGTACGGCACCCGGTGTCGCCACCGGGCCCGGTGAGCTCTTACCTCACCTTTTCACCCTTATCTGCCAGGAGCAGACGGTTATTTTCTGTTACGCCACTATACCCTTGCGGGTATCTTCCGGTTAGGAAGTATGATGCTCTGTGTTGTCCGGACTTTCCTCCTCCCGCATTACTGCAGGAGGCGACAGAACGGTTTGCTGCATTACAAAATTAATCAATAAATCCCAATCAGAAAACTGTCACTGTTTTAATATTTACAAATTCCATTATACCATATTCCGATAGTTCCCTGCCATAGCCTGATTCCTTAACGCCACCGAAAGGAAGAGCGGGATCGGACCGTGTAAAGCTGTTAAACACTATTGTTCCCGTGTCAATATCCTCAGACAGTTTTTCCCTCAGCTTACTGTCGGCCGTAAAAACCGAACAGGCCAGGCCGAAACGCGAATCATTAACCCTGGATACCATCTCATCATAGTCACTGAAACTAAAAACAGGCAGCACAGGACCGAATACCTCCTCCCTGGCCAGAGGGCTGTCCCACGGCACATTGACAACCAGGGTGGGATCAAAGAAACAATCACCCTGCTTCCCTTTACTGCCCCCCAGTATTACTCCGGCTCCCATATCAACGGTCTCTTTCAGCTGCCTCTCCAGTTCGCTGACAGCTGCCCTGTTGACGAGCGGACCGATAAAGGTGTCAGGCAACAAGGGGTTCCCTGTGGTGAATGACTTTATACGTCCCGTTAAAAGACTCATAAACTCTGCATATACCTTCTCATGCACAAAAAGGCGTTTGGATGCGATACAGCTCTGTCCTGTATTCTGAAAGCGGCCGTAGGCAAGTGCATCAGCCGCTTCCTGCAAATCAGCATCAGCAAAAACAATAAAGGCATCGTTACCACCCAGTTCCAGCACCAGTTTCTTTACATTAGCCCCTGCTGCCGAGGCTACCTTTTCGCCGGCGGTATTACTGCCTGTCAGGCTAACTGATCTTACATGCTCTGATTCTATGACTCTTGAAACCTGCTTATGATCAATAAACAGATTCATAAAAACAGCGCTGGGGAAACCGGCCTTTATAATAGCATTTTCAATATTCTCCGCGCACTGTGGCACATTGGATGCGTGTTTCAGCAATACAGTATTGCCCGATACCAGGGCGGGTGCCAGGCATCTTACAACCTGCCAGTATGGAAAATTCCAGGGCATAATGGCAAAAACAATACCCTGTGGATCAAACCTTATAACAGAGTTTCCTCCCTGTGAGGAATGTTTGCGCGGACTGAGAAACTCATCTGCTCTCTCTGCATAATACCTGAATGCCAGAACACTTTTTTCTATTTCGGCAAGGGACTGGCTGATGGGCTTTCCCATTTCCGAAGTAATGGTTGCTGCGTGAAAATCCTTTTCCATTTCCAGTATATCAGCCAGCCTCAGCAGCAGGTCCTGCCGTTTTTCAACGGGCAGGCGGCTCCATTTCCTGAAAGCACGTGATGATGAAAAAATAATATTGTCCAGCTCCTGATCGCTTATGGTATCATATGTCCTGTTTAACTTTCCTGTATAAGGATTTATGCTTTTGTATGCCATATTAAATGATTTGATTGTTTATCATTAGTGACAAGAACAAATTTAGTTATTTTTGTGCATCTTATTGAATGCTTGTTGATATTTAACACCTTTAAGAAAAGCCGGACCCGCCAGTGAAAAATGATCCGAAGAATATCAGGATAAAAGACTACTTATATGATCTGCCCGGAGAAAGGATTGCCCGGTATCCGCTGGCCGAGAGAGACTCTTCCAGGCTGCTTGTTTACCGTGCCGGAAAAATAAGCCATGACATATTCAGGAATATAAGCAGCTATCTAAAGCGGGACGACATAATGGTCTATAACAAGACCAGGGTTATAAGGGCAAGGCTTTTATTCCGCAAAAAGAGCGGTGCAGCTATTGAAATATTCTGCCTTGAGCCACGTGAGCCATCTTCATATGAAGAAAACTTTTCAGCAAGGAACAGTGTAACCTGGAACTGTCTTGCAGGCAACAGGAAAAAGTGGAAAGGGGAAAAGCTGGAGATGACACTGTCAGACGGAAAGACAATATTATATGCAGAGGAACTTGAAAGAAACAGCAAAGATTCAGTTATCAGCTTCAGCTGGAATAACGGGCAGCTGTGCTTCAGCGAGATACTTAACCTGGCCGGGCATGTTCCGCTGCCACCCTACCTTAACAGGGAAGATGAAGCTATAGACAGTACACGTTACCAGACCATATATTCAAAGGATTATGGATCAGTTGCAGCACCCACGGCCGGACTGCACTTTACAGGCAGT
>JBKHBA010000024.1:0-16505 GCA_046542595.1 Bacteroidales bacterium
AATACTGATCAGGGTTATCATTGATCCTTTTGCGTGCTTCGGCAATCATTTCCCTCCTGGTACCGAAAGTAAGAGCACCTGCCGGACAACCCTCAACACATGCCGGCTTTTTACCTTCAATAATTCTGTGATGGCACATATCACATTTGAGTATTTTCGGATTTTTACTGAAGTACTCAAATTTTGGCATATCATAAGGGCATGATATCATACAGTACCGGCAGCCCATACACTTTTCCTCACGCCATGTAACCGGACCTTCTTTAGTCTTATACATTGACTTGGTTAAGCATGCTGAAGCACATGCAGGCTGGTTGCATTGCATGCACTGGGTCTTTACAAAAGCGTCACCTTTGGATGTGGAATACATATTAACAACCGTACGCCTGTTCTCATTGGTTTTCCTTACCCGTCCCACTTCAGGCATATCTTCAAGATCGGGGTCAGGCAAGCCATTCTCAAGTGCACACTCCCACTCACAGCCCTGGCAACCTGCACAGAGGGTAGAGTCATAAAGAACACTGTAAAACTCTGTATCATCAGCATTCTTTTTTTCTGCTGCCGCATTCAGCGTTTTACCGGTTCCCAGTGAGATACCGGTAATGCCTAGTGCTTTCAGAAAATTACGTCGATTTATACTCATAATTCTTTTTATTTGGTTTGATTAATGCAATGTTTGACTGTAATGTTCTGCTGTAATCTGTTTATCAGTATCAGCTATTAAGTTTTCAAGCTTAAGCGGTATCTATATATCTCCTCTGAAATTCTTCCCATACATCCGGTCCGAAATTCTCAAGAAGATTATCCCTTACCTCCCCGCCATCCTGTAGGACAACCTGAGAATAATTAAGATCATTGGTTTTTACCGCGGATGAGATAAAATCCTTAAGCCTGGCAAACTCGCTCTTCAGCCACTCCCTGTAATTATCCGCCATAAAGAATTTGCGTGTTTCCTTTAACCAGTTTGCCGGTTCAATAATATAAACCCAGCCATCTGAGAATGGGGAGGTATTTAAAAGTGATGAGTTTATTACAAGGTCATGGTTGTACTCTGCTATCACACCCGATACAGGTGAATATATATCCAGCTGTTTACCATGCTGAACCAGGCTGACTATTATTTCTCCTTTTTTAATTTTTGCACCGGGCTGCTTCATCTTAATATTTGTTACTTTCCCGGTAACATGCTGCAGAAAGTCATCAATACCTACCCTTACATTTCCATCTTTCTCCATAAAAGCCCAGGTATGGCTCCTGTCAAAAAATATCCCCCCGGGTATAATTACGGAGTCTTCGTTAAAAGCCTCCAAATCCCCGCTTAAATCAACTTCCTTCTCTTTTTCTGTTCCTGCCTTCACAATCCTGGTTATAAAATAAACCAGTATGCCTGCAACCACTAAAGTAGCAATTATGAAAAATATCCTTGCTGTACTTACCGCTTGCTGCTTTTTTTCAACAACTGTTCTTTCCTCTGTGCTTAAGGCCTGTATCTTTGGCTGCTTTTCACCGGGGATAAGTTCTGAAAAGCCAGCCTCAGAAATATATTCCTGACCACCCGAAAGCACCCACTTCATAAAGGCGATACCGCTTTCATCATCAGGACTGTTAGATGAAACCATGTGTATATTCCGGCACAGGGATCCCGGATATTTGCCTATCCATACACCCCGGTTAAAATCATTAAGGCATGTATATATATTTTCATTATTTTCAAGTGTCCCGTTTCCGTTTATATCAATCGGCACTATCTCCAGTCCTTCCCTGACACTGTGGTTTTCATAATCAATAATCCCTGACAGTCTGCAGAAACCAATTGAGTATTTGTCATTTACTATACGTTCAATCATTTCCTCGTTGCTGCTTACACGAGTCACCTTACCGCTGAGATTATCTGCCTCCAGGAATTCAGAAAGGCAAAAACGAACAGGCTCATCGCCAAGACAGTAACAGTTAACTGTTGTTGCGTCACCGGAATCCGATATATCAGCCCAGGTAAGTTTACCCGGTTCAGTATAAACACCTGCAAACCGTGAAGGTGATATGCCAGTCTCTATTATTTCATCCCTGAAAGGATTATCGGCACTTATCACAGGCACTATAATATCACGTGCCACCACCATACTCCACAGTGATCCTCTCTTAACAGACCGCAGGTAATCTTCCGTAACAACACCCAGCACGTCCTCATCTCCCAGGTCATAAGCGCTGCCATCATCATTAATATTAGCTTTATGGATTATCACATCTGGATTATCATCAATGTATTCTGTTATCCACTTTTCCAGCAACCCGTTCAATTCAGGGCTGACCAGGACACGCAGCGTATCTTTGTCTCCTGCTGCATCTCCGTATGGCATATTCATACTGTTAATAGTACTTACTGAGAGAAATGCCACCAAACTGATTAAAACGACTATCTTTTTCATAAATAAATTTTTTAAATTCTGTTTCATCCATAATCCTCTAGCCAATTTTGATGCCAAAGTGATTTTTTTGCACCTATATGTTTGTCTTACTGTATCTTACACTAGCAGGCTGTAAATACCAAAATGCAAGCAATTGTTGTATTTTACAACAGTGACTTTCAACAAAAGGTGTGATCATCCTTATTTATTGGCCTTTACAAGCTTTGCTTATTTTTACTACACCTGTTCATTTTTACAACACTATCGAAATATCAACATTGTAACATGCTGTTTATATGACTTTTAAAAACCTGTATATTTTTTCATTTCCGAACTATAAACTGAATATTCATCTAAAGTTTTATTATTTGAAGCATTATCAACAGGAAAAGGATTTAAGCTTTTATCCTGTTCCCGGTAAGGAAATTTATTACTGCAGAAGAGTAAAGCTGCTACTATGAGAGTAAATGTGTTACTATGAGAGTGAATATGTTACTATGAGAGTAAATGTGTTACTATGAGAGTGAATGTGTTACTATGAGAGTAAATGTGTTACTATGAGAGTAAATGTGTTACTATGAGAGTAAATATGCTACAGTAGAATGGGAAATACCATTTTTCTTATATTTTTGTTATTATACATTAAACATCAATTTCTTTAACTATGAAAAAGAAGCTCCTTACAGTATTAATATTTTTTATGTTTTCAGTTCTGGTATCCGGCCAGGTCAGTGATCAAAAGCTGAAAATAATTGACAGTCTTTTCAATGAGTGGAACAGTCCCAATCATCCCGGTGGAACCGTGGGTATTGCCATAAAGGGGAAGCCTGTATTCTCAGAAGCATACGGCCTGGCCAGCATGGAATACCTGGTACCGAACACTTACCACACCAGGTTTAATATTGCCTCTGTCTCCAAGCAATTTACAGCAATGGGCATCGTTAAACTACATCTTGAAGGGAGACTGTCTCTGGACGATGACATAAGGGATTACCTGCCCGAATTGCCTGATACAGGCCATAAAGTCACCTTCAGGCATATGCTGCACCATACGAGCGGCCTGCGGAGTCTTCACACCCTGCTGTCACTTGCAGGATGGAGGGGTGATGATATGAAAAACAATGACGACCTGCTTCGGTTCATGACCAGGCAGCAGGAACTTAACTTTGAACCCGGATCGGAATATATGTATTGTAATACCGGCTATATTCTTTCTGCTATTATAATTGAGAAGATAACATCTGAGGATTTTGCTGACTGGCTTGATAAAGAAATATTAAGCCCCCTGGGGCTGTATGACACCTACCTTGAGGATAAATACAACAGGGTAGCTCATAATTATGCCACCTCGTATAACGGTTCATTAAGAAAGGGGTTTGAAAGGGAGGTGGAATACTGGGCTTACACCGGTTCCGGCAATATTCATTCCACTGCAGCCGACCTCCTGAAATGGATGCGCTATTATCACAGTCCCCCCGAAGGCTGGGAAGAAGCCTTTTCAATGATGTTAACTCTTGATCCTTTAAATAACGGGGAGACAAACAATTATGCCTTTGGTGTAAGGCTGGATGAATACAGGGACGAAGAAATAATTTCACACAGCGGTTCAATAGGAGGATACAGGGCCTTTGCCTGTACATTACCTGAAAATGAAACCGAGATTGTGATACTGACCAATTTCTCATCCTCCGGGATTTCAGGTAAAGTGAACAGGATAAGTGACATTCTTTTTGATAAGCCGGAAGAAAAAGAGCCTGTGATGGATTATGAACCGGCAGAAATTGATCTGAGTGCTATTGATCAATACCTGGGCACTTATGATATACAAGACATGGACACAAGACTGTTTGATATAACTGAAGATAATGACAGTCTTTACTGCCGGTATACAGGCGGAAGAAAAATCCCGCTGTACACAGCCTCCGACACTGTCCTCTTTAATAAGGGTGCAGGAATAAAGATAAGTCTGACAGACAGCTCACCCGAAAAGATCAAAATAACCAGCAATGGCAGCACACGCAAAGGAACAAAAACCACAAAATATATACCTTCTGAAGAATATCTCAGGGAGATAGAAGGAAGATACTGGTCTCCTGAACTGGAAACACAGTACCGATTCTACCTTAAAAATGAAAAATTATTCGGATACCACACCCGCCACGGTGAATTTGAGATTGAAAGTCTTAAAAAGGACCTCTTCATCTCGGATAGCGGATTTATGAGTAAAATAATCATTACCAGGGAAGGAGATGATATAAAAGGAATAAAAGTTAGTAATTCAAGGGTAAGGGACCTGTGGCTGGTTAAAATGTGAATGCCCCCTGTGGCAACCTGCTGAATAAGACAGAGGATTTAAAATATTTACTAATCAACAACTAATTATTTATGACAAGAATAATTATTAATTTTTTCCTGATAATTGCAATTACAACATCGTGTAATAAGGATATTGAAAGTATCCCTGAAGGTAATAAGATTATTCTGGGCATCTTTGGCGGAATGGGCCCGGAAGCCACGGCTGACCTTTACAGACAGATACTGGAAACAAGCCCTGCTGATACAGACCAGGAACATATACCTGCAATCATCTTCAGCAACCCTAAAGTTCCTGACAGAATGGCCTCTATAGACGACGGTGGCAGTCAGATAAAACCATATCTCAGTTTCAGCGTTAAAAAGCTTGAAAAAGCTGGAGCATCGTTTATTGCAATTCCCTGCAATACTGTACATTATTTCTATGATTATATGCAGGAATCCGTTGACATTCCCATTATCCATATGATAAAGGAAACAGCCAGTGAGGTAGCCGAAAAATATCCCGGTATTAAAAAAGTCGGGCTCCTTGCTACAACAGGAACAATAGAATCAGGTCTTTACAATAAGGAACTGGAGGAGAAAGGCTTTGAGGTACTGACACCATCAGATTCTATAGAAATGAACATGGTAATGAAAGCCGTGTACGGTATTAAATCAAAAACCGACCCGCAGCTTAACGAAGACCTGCTGGCGATTGCAGGCCGCCATCTTGCCGGCAGGGGAGCAGAAGTGATAGTCCTGGGTTGCACAGAGATACCTCTTGCTTATAATCCGGAGAGGGTTGACCTGCCCGTTGTAAATGCAACAGCCATCCTGGCAGAGAGAGCCGTTGATATGTATAAAAAAATGATCAAAGAATAAAACCATTTACCTGTGAGAAGAATTCTATTATATTCCGTGATGCCCTTTACTATTAGGTATTTCCAGTGCAAAAGACAGTAACCCTGATTTTGAAAGATTGTTAAAAGGACGGAATCAGATAAAGGAATCACCTTAATATGGAATGCCTGGGGAAAGGAAGCATGGTAATAAGGCGGAGGGCATAAAGCTCACAATTTGCTCCGCAAATTATGATTTTTTTAATTTCATACCGGATTTCAAGCAAGCTTGATCCGGCATGAAATTAAAAAGCTCCGGAGCGCTGCTCCGGAGCTTTATGCCCTGTAGCGAGACCGGGAATTGAACCCGGGACCTCAGGATTATGAATCCTGCGCTCTAACCATCTGAGCTATCTCGCCATAATACTGGCAGCCCCCTATTAAGCCGGCGTACCGGCATTTGCGGGTGCAAATATAATACATCCTTTCAATATATCAATATGGTTTTTTATTTATATTATTTTTTCTATATTGCAGAGGATCAAAATATTTATGCGCAAATAATTAATTAATGAAATCACAATTTGAACTGGAATACACACTCAATAGCTCACCCAAGGTACTGTTTAACAGATTGAGCACTGCAGAGGGTCTGGCCGAATGGTTTGCCGATGATGTACATATTAATGGGGATGAATATATTTTCATATGGGATGGCACAGAGCAAAGGGCAAAACTCATGCAGTTCCGTGAGAATAAGCATGTCCGATTTAAATGGATAAATGCAGGTGATGAAGACGAAAGGTATTTTGAATTTAAGCTTGAGATAGACGAACTGACAGGTGATGTAGCCCTGCTTATAACCGATTTTGCGGAAGAAGAGGAAAAGGAAGATGCAATATATTTATGGGACTCACAGATCACCGAGCTTAAAAGGGCCATAGGTTCATAATAAACTCAATAAGCCAATATTACAAGTAGAAGTTTTATTGACCTCCAGGCATGATTTTCAGGTATATTTACCGGGATTATTTCAATCAGGCATGATTTATGCCGTTAATTTTTCAAGCCTGGTCGCAGGCAGATAATAAAAAAGCAGATATTATTTTGTAGCTTTGAAGCCGTAGCATAGCAATATGATAAAGAAATTAGACTGGCTGGTTCTTAAATCATTTATTGGACCTCAAATACTTACATTTTTCATAGTACTGTTTGTATTTGTACTTCAGTTCCTATGGATGTATGTCGACGATCTTGCAGGCAAAGGTCTGGAAATGGACATACTGGGTGAACTGGTGTTCCAGTTTGCTCTGGGATTTGTACCTCATGCATTACCCCTTGCAATACTACTGGCAGCCCTGATGACCTTTGGCAATATGGGTGAAAATTTCGAGCTCACCGCAATAAAATCGTCCGGTATATCACTGCAGAGACTGATGCGCCCCCTGATCATTTTTGTCCTGTTATTGAGCATCGCGTCCTTTTTCTTCTCCAATAATGTGGTACCATATGCAAACAGGAAGGCCAGGACACTGATGTATGACATACAGATGAAGAGACCGGAACTGAATATACAGGCAGGCACCTTCTATAACGGGATAGAAGGGTTCAGTATAAAGATAGGAAATAAGGACCCTGAAACCAACAAGCTTGAAAAAGTGATAATTTATGACCACAGGGATGTTGATGGAAACAAAACACTGGTGATGGCTGATTCAGGGTATATGAATATGACTCCGGATGAGTCCGGGCTGATATTCACCCTCTATAACGGACACTCCTACACTGATATCCAGGAGAAAGGGAGGTCAGCCCTCAATAAAAGTTACCCTTTCAGATCTGATGAGTTCAGCGAACAGACATTGATAATTGAACTCAGTGGTTTTGACCTGGAAAGGTCTGATCTAAGTCTTTTTAAATCAAACCAGACCATGCAGAATATGTCACAGTTACAGTATTTTGCAGACTCGCTAAGCAAAAGGCTGGAGGACAGGCAGGATAATTATATAAGGGAATATAAATCATCCAGGGTTTATTCCAGAAGAAATTATAACAGAAACGACGAAAAGCAGGATACAAGTAATAATAAATTTATTGCCTTTGATGTTGACAGCCTTTACAAATCGCTTGGTGTAACACAAAAACAGATAGTCATTGCCCATTCACTTGACCAGACACGATCAGGACTGCAGTTCCTCAATGATAAAAGCAAAATAAGCTATAGTGAGTATAAACATATACTGAAATTCAAGGCCGAATGGCACAGGAAAATCACTCTTGCTGTAGCCTGCCTGATCTTTTTCTTTATAGGAGCACCCCTTGGAGCCATAATACGTAAGGGGGGACTTGGAATGCCAATGGTGATAGCGGTGCTATTCTTTGTGATATGGTATGTTCTCACTCTCTTCGGTGAAAAGGTTGCCAAGGAAGGGATCGCACCCGTACCGCTGGGCATGTGGGAGTCAACAGTCATATTGATGACCGCGGGTATTTTCCTCACCTACAAGGCCACATCTGATGCCGCCATAATGAATAAAGAGACTTATACACACTTCTTTAAAAATATTTGGGAAAAAATTGGGATGGCAAAATCCAGTACAGATGAAGATTCTGATCATCAGTGACAAACCACCATGGCCGGGAACAAGCGGAGGCGCCCTGGCAGTGTTGGAAATCATCAAAGGTATTGCCCGCCAAAAAGCCGGGCTTTCAGTAATATATGCCGTAACAGATAAACATGATGACACAGCAGCCGCTCCGGATAAGATCAACGGGTACAAGCTTAATAACATACCGGTAAGAATCAATGCCGGGATAAACATACCATTACTTATTCTTAATATTCTGCTATCAAAACTACCTTATAATATTGCCCGCTTTAACTCACCAATATTCAAAGGGAAACTCAAAACCATACTTAAAGAAGCCAGCTTTGATATTGTACAGTTTGAGGGACTTAATATGAGCGGGTATATAAAAACAGTACGGGAATACTCAGATGCACTTATAGCAATCCGCTCACATAATATTGAACATGAAATATGGAGCAGGCTAGCAGTAAACGAGAAAAGTTATTTCAGGAAATACTATATGCGGATCCTGTCACGCAGACTGAAAAGATACGAATTACAGGCTGTTAAACAATGTGATTTTCATATACCCGTGACAGGCAGGGATAATACTTATTTTGTTAAGGCCGGAATAAATATACCGTATTATATCTATCCATACGCACGTACCGTAAAAAAAAGGACAAATACGAAAAGCAATAAAAACACCATTGCTTATATTGGCAGTCTCGATTGGAAACCCAACCAGGAAGGAATACAGTGGTTCCTCAATAAGGTGTGGGGAAAAATACATGCTGCATACCCTGATATCACACTGCTGATATCAGGTCGTAATGCCCCTGAATGGCTTGTGAAAAAATTTAAGCGAAAGGGCATAAAGTATCACGGAGAGGTAAGTAATGCTGAAGACTTTATGGACAGGGGATATATAATGATAATACCCCTGCTCTCAGGCAGCGGAATAAGGGTAAGGGCAATCCAGGCAATGGCTATGGGGATACCCATAGTCACAACCACAAGAGGAATAGAAGGAATTGATGCAAGAGACGGCAGGGAATTACTGGTAGCCGTTTCGGCAGAAAACTATGTTGAATGTATATCACGCCTGCTTGAAGATGAAACATTACATGCTAACTTATCAGTTAACTCAATGAAGTTTATAGAAAGAAACTATAATAATGACATCCTGGGCAAAGGCCTGGTAGATTTTTATTCAAACCAGCTAAAATGATTCTGGAAACAATATTCTGGGTGCTGCTGGCAATAATTATTTATACATATGCCGGATACACTCTTATATTACTTGTGCTAAAACCATTTATAAGATCCAGGAAGAAAGACTTAATAAGCCCGGAAGCCAGTGCCAACCTGCCGTATATCAGCCTCATAATAGCGGCTTATAATGAGATGGATGTAATTGAAAGAAAAATTAAAAATATAAATTCTCTTGAATATCCTGCTAATAAAATTAATGTAATATGGGTTACCGATGGTTCGGATGATGGCAGCAATACCTACCTGGAAAAAAACACAAACCATACGATTCTGCATCAGGAGGAAAGACTTGGCAAGAGCAAGGCAATAAATAATGCTATGAAGGCAGTAAATACAGCCCTTGTCATAATGACCGATGCCAATACATTGCTAAACAAAGAATCGCTGAACCTGATGGTCGCTGAATTTGCTGATTCAGCCACAGGTTGCGTCTCAGGGGAAAAAAGGATAATGGCGGTAACTTCCGGCAATGCCGTCTGTGCCGGTGAAGGAATTTACTGGAAATACGAATCTTTTATAAAAAACCTTGAATCTGACATTAATACGACTGTCGGTAGTGCAGGAGAGCTTCTGGGACTGCGGAGCAATTTATTCAGAGATATACCCGGTGATATCATTAATGATGACCTATATATCTCGGTGATGGTAATAAAACAGGGTTACAGGATAAGTTACTGTCCAGGGGCTTATGCACTGGAGGAGCCATCACTGAACATCAGGGAAGAAAAGAAGCGCAAGATAAGGATAGCTTCAGGAGGCGTACAGATATTCCTCAGAAACACTGATCTTCTGAACATTTTTAAATACGGCTTTTACTCCTTCCAGTATTTCTCGCACAAAGTCCTGCGCTGGATTATAGTCCCGGCAGCATTCTTCGCCATACCGGTAATAAACACACTCATAGTTATAAAAAATGGCATCGGATATGACTGGTATTCCGCATTACTTTTCATACAGGTAGTATTCTATCTTATTGCTCTTCTGGGGAATATAACAAAACGATCAGATTTTAAGTTAAAAATTATTTTCCTTCCCTATTACCTTGCTATAATGAATATCTCTAATCTCACCGGAGCCTGCCGTTATTTAACAGGAAAACATGACATTAAATGGAAGAAATCAGATCGCATGATATAAATCATTATAAATACAGTAAGCTTTTTGAAATTTTACCTTTTATTTTAGTTTACAAATAATACTTTTGCACTGTACATTTTACAGGAACAGGATCATATTATAATGACACAGGATAAAACAAGCCAGAGTCCCTTTCACCCAATAGAAGATGCAATTGAAGATATACGCAGCGGGAAATTGCTTATAGTGGTTGATGATGAGGACAGGGAGAACGAAGGTGATTTCATATGTGCAGCTGAGCTTACCACGCCGGAGATAGTAAATTTCATGGCCATACATGGGCGGGGACTTATATGTGTTCCTCTGCCGGAGGAAAGATGTGAGCAGCTTGAGCTGGACCTTATGGTTGGAAAAAATACCTCCTCTCATGAAACCCCTTTTACCGTCAGCGTTGATCTGTTGAGCAACAAAACCAGCACGGGGATATCTGCATTTGACAGGTGTCTTACTATAAATGCACTTGTTGATCCCCGCACCAAGCCTGAACAACTGGGGCGCCCGGGCCATATTTTCCCTCTCAAAGCCAAGTCCAAAGGTGTTCTGAGGAGAGCCGGGCATACAGAGGCGGCTGTTGACCTGACCAGGCTGGCCGGACTGCGAGCGGGTGGTACCCTGGTGGAGATTATGAATGATGACGGATCAATGGCAAGGTTACCTGATCTTATAAAAATAGCTGAAAAATTCGATATTAAGATTATCTCTATACGTGATCTTATTAAGTACAGGCTTGAAAAAGAAAGTATCCTGGAAAAGGGTGTCAAAGTTCATTTGCCCACAGAATTCGGAGATTTTGACTTTATACCCTTCAGGCAAATGAGCAATGACCTGGAGCATGCTGCACTTGTAAAAGGAACATGGGATAAGGAAGACACTGTACTTGTAAGGATGCATTCCTCATGCTTTACCGGTGATATTTTTGGTTCCCTTCGCTGCGATTGCGGCCCGCAACTGCACGAAGCAATGAAAATGGTTGAAAGAGAAGGCAGGGGGGCAGTTATATACCTCAGCCAGGAAGGAAGGGGAATTGGATTGTTCAACAAGATGCGCACATATAAATTGCAGGAAGAAGGCATGGATACCGTAGAAGCAAATATTGAGCTTGGCTTTGGTGAAGATGAGCGGGATTATGGTATTGGTGCCAATATTATGAGGGAACTGGGGCTGGGTAAAGTTAAGTTGATATCCAATAATCCTGTAAAAAGAGCCGGCCTTGAAGGCTATGGCATAAAAATAGTTGAGACGGTACCCCTTGAGACAGAACCAAATCCGCATAATGAATTCTATCTCCGGACAAAAGTTGACAAGATGGGGCATAATATCAGCTGCTATAAACACTCCGGGAAGAAGCATAATTAACCTTCTGACGGTTCCGGCTTTTATTTCATTTTTATTAGTTTTGTTTTATAATCAATCAACTGCTGATGACAGCACCACGCATAATATTTATGGGAACTCCTGAGTTTGCCCTGCCAAGCCTGGGAGCTCTTCTTATGAATAATTATAATGTTGTGGCAGTGGTCAGCGCCCCTGACAGACCTGCCGGTCGCGGGTTAAAGAAACAACAGCCGGCAGTGGCCAGGTATGCAGCAGATAATTACCTTAATCTTTTACAGCCAGAGAATCTCAGTGACCCTGCTTTTGTTGAAACAATAAAAAGACTCAGCCCGGATATAATAGTTGTTGTGGCTTTCCGTAAATTACCTGAAAAGATATGGAAAATCCCACATAAAGGCACATTTAACCTGCATGCCTCCCTCTTACCCCAGTACAGGGGCGCAGCCCCGATAAATCATGCTATCATTAACGGTGAGAAAATATCGGGTGTGACAACTTTTATGATTGATGATAAACTGGATACGGGGAATATTATCTTCAGAAAAAAGGTTAGGATAGCAACAGATGACAGTGCCGGCAACCTGCATGATAAACTTATGAAGGAAGGTGCCAGGCTGGTAATAAAAACCGTAAAAGCACTTATTAAGGGTAAAGTAAAACTCATTGATCAACATAGCCTGATAAAAGGCGGGGAAGAATTAAAAAAAGCTCCGAAAATATATAGTAAAGACTGTTATATCAACTGGGAAAAGACCGATAGTGAGGTTTATAATTTTATACGCGGACTATACCCTTTTCCAGGGGCACGGACAATACTGAGAAAAGATTCCCGGGACTATATAATTAAAATAGGCAGGTGTAAACGTGTAGGTATGCAACCAGGACTGAAACCCGGAGAGCTATTGAGCGATGGAAAAGATTACCTAATGGCAGGCACTTCCGGAAGGCCTATTGAGATAGAGGAAATACAGATAGAGGGAAGAAAAAAAATGCCTGTCCAACAATTTCTGAGGGGTTTCGATATTAAACAGTCAATAATAGTCAAAGACCTTCCGGTTTAAGTTTCCGCAACCATAATTCTGTTCCGGCAGGCGGCTCATAACCCGGCTCCATCCTGTTATTCCTGTACAAAGCTTTTAACTTTATACCGTATAACTGGGAAACATCATATATGGTCTCCCCCTCCTTAAGAATATGAAAATCATTGCCTGCGGCTGCCTTTTTTCTTTTTGGCTGAAGGTACAGGATCTGACCTTCATACAGTTCATCATTCTCATTCAGCTCATTATACCTGTATAGCTCCCATCTTAAAAGATCGAACTCCTCAACAAGACTCTCAAAAGTATCATTCTCCCTGACCCTGACAAATTTAATCCTGTTCCTTACCTTTATCCTGTTCTCCTTTTCAATAATAAAGGTATCATCCTTTAGCCTGCTTCCACTACTTATTTCTGCAATTTTGCTGTTATCATTTACAATTTCATTACCTGACCCCCTGTAAATATCATCTATATCATTATTGCTTAAAGCAATCTGATCATAAACATGAAGGTTGTTTTCACTTATCATATCAATAAGCATCCGTGCATACCGTGGATTTGTAGCATATCCGGCGCTTTTTAATCCACGTGCCCAGCCTTTATAATCATCGGGCCGGAGTTCAAAAAGGAATCTGTACCTGGATCCCTGCCTCAGAAAATCCGAATGATCATAGAAAGATTCACTGACCATGTTATAGCTTCTGAAGCACTCATTGCGTTTATCATCATCATGAATTATTGTTCTTCCTTTCCATCCATTATGACATTTTATGCCAAAATGATTATTGGCTTCCCGTGCAAGCCTGCTCCTGCCATAATCACTTTCAATTATTCCCTGGGCCAGTGTGATACTTGCCGGAACTCCCGTCCTCCTCATCTCTTTCATTGCCAGCACTGAATACTGATTTATATAATTTTTCAGGCTTGCCTCTTTGTGTTCGGGCATAACAACCTTTCTTGCCCTTCTTGATGAATGGCATGAAGATAACAGAGCAATCATTACTAATATATACAGACCTGTACGCATAAAACTAATTTGGTTCAAAAATAGCAAAGCATATACATTTTTATTTCCTGTAAACGTTAAGTAATTAACTATTCGTATATAGTTTTCAAGAAATCATACTGCAGAGACAAACAGCATACCGGGTTTGATAATATTTTTTTAGTATTTTGCACTATATTCAAGCAAGCTATGGTAAATAAAATAAAAATGGAACTCATATATCATGAGTATACTGAAAAGGAGGAATTATCTGCAGAGGAGCAGGTCTTAATAGAAGAGGCAGGAAAGTCATCACTGAATGCATATTCACCTTATTCAGGTTTCTCTGTAGGAGCAGCCTTAAGGCTTGACAGCGGTGAGATTATTACCGGCAATAACAGGGAAAATGCATCATTCCCTTCGGGCATATGTGCTGAGCACGCTGCCATAGCCTGCGCAGGGGCTAATTACCCGGGGTCAGTGATCACCTCCATTGCAATATGTGCACGCAGAAATGAAACTATGACAGATGAGCCTGTATCCCCCTGTGGCAAGTGCCGGCAGGTAATAGCAGAAGAGGAAGACAGGAGCGGAAGACAGATAAGGATAATATTACACGGATTATCACGCACCTGGGTCATAAACGGTATCAGGAATCTTCTGCCTTTACACTTCAGCAGTTCTGCCATCTCCTACTGATCATCATCTTCAATAATCATCTGGAAACCTGAACCATGAATGTTCTTTATGGATATACCTGCATCCCCGGACAGGTATTTCCTCAGCTTTGTAATATATACATCCATGCTGCGTGCAGTAAAATAATCATCAGAGCCCCATATTGTCTTTAGAGCAGTCTCCCGGCTCACAAGAGAATTAGGTGTTTCAGCAAGGATCTCAAGCAGTTGAGCTTCCTTTGGTGACAACTTCTTTATATCATCGCCCAGTGTCAGTGTTCTTAAACTGGTGTCAAATATATATTTACCTATTTTTATTTTGCCACTTTTACTCCTGGAGCCTTCCCTCCTGCTGATTATAGCCTTTATCTTTGCCAGTAATATATCTGTATCAAAGGGTTTGGTTATATAATCATCGGCACCCAGACCATAACCATAAAGCACGTCATTCTTAAGCTTCTTTGCTGTGAGAAAAATGAGCGGAATGGTTTTGTTTATGGCACGGATCTCAGAAGCAATAGTGAAGCCGTCTATATTGGGCAGCATAACATCAAGTATACATAAATGATAAGATGTTTTTCTGAAGGCCTCAAGGGCATTCTTTCCGTCATCAATCCAGTCAACACTGAAATCATTTATCTCGAGGTAAGATTTAAGTACCGAACCAAAGCTCAGATCATCTTCGACGAGCAGGATTTTTGAGAAATCACTCATAGCAGGTTATCGTTTTGTGGCAAAAACACTTCAAATGTCGTGCCTTTTCCGGATTCACTGAATACCTTTATATCTCCTTTATGGGCATCTACAATGGCTTTTACATAACTCAGACCCAGGCCAAAGCCTTTTATATTATGGACGTTGCCACCCGACTGCCTGTAGAACCTTTCAAATATTTTTGACTGCACGGTCTTTGTCATCCCTATGCCCTTATCCGATACTGTCAGCACGAAATAACCATCCCTGTTGCCCGTAGTAACTGTTATTTCAGGTTCATCCACACTGTATTTATTCGCATTATCAAGGAGGTTATGTATCAGGTTTGTCAGATGCTCCCTGTCGCCATAAACCACCGGGTCACCCGATCCGGGATAGAAAAATATATTACCGTTGCGACCTTCAACCTGTATCGCAATTGTATCAATAGCTCTTTTTATTATTGAATGCATATCGGTCTCAGAGAAGTTGAACTCAAGCTCACTTTTGTCCAGTGAAGATAACTGAAGGATATTCTCAACCTGCTTGTTCATCCTGGTGTTTTCCTTCTTTATCATACTTATGAAATGTTTCACCCGGCCTTCATCATTTATCACCCTGGGATTGTTTATTGTGTCTGCTGCAAGTGATATTGTTGCTATGGGCGTTTTAAACTCATGGGTCATATTATTTATAAAATCTGACTTCATTTCAGATGTTCGTTTCTGACGAATGATAAAGAAGATGCTGAGTGCAAAGGTCAGCAATATTATTAAACTGAATAACATGGAGCCGCCAAGCAGAAAAGACATTGATGACAGGATGTAATTCTTGCGTTCCGGGAATATGACAGAGAGTCTCGTGTCCCGGGGTATAAGCCTGTCATTAAAGAGCTTAACCGCATATTCACTTTTTATCAACTGGTCCTCCGAAGAAGGTTCATATACCCCGTCAATAATATTATCATCTTCGATGACAGCAAACTCAAAGGATGTTTTAATCCCTGAATTTGCAAGCTCATCATAAAGGACAGACAATACTTCATCGCGATTGGCCCTTGAGTTAAATTCCCAGTCATAAATCTCCGATATCATTCTGTCAGCCATATGCTGAAGATCCCGTGACTTCCTCATAAGCCACAACCGCAAACGGTCCTGATCGATATCAGCAGGATTATCTAAAAAGTCAGGAACACTATCCTGCGGCAACTCACTGTAAGTGCTGTCATCTATAATATATTGCCCGTAATCACCC
>JBKHBA010000306.1:0-2995 GCA_046542595.1 Bacteroidales bacterium
GGATATTTACTCGCAGGCAGGCATTTTACGTAATGAACTGAAAGATCTTGACTTCCTGGCAGGTCTGGATATTTCCTTGCAGATCAATAAGCCGGAATACCAGGTAAAAATAGACAGGAGAAAAGCCTACGACCTGGGCATAAACCTTGAAGAAATTGCCGGCACTGTAAAAACGATGCTCGGAGGCAGTGTCCCAACACGATATAAGGATGGCGCTTACTATTATCCCATACGTCTTGTGATGGATGAACAGGAAATAAGCTCATCGGCTGACCTGGAAAATATATACATAAACACATCAAAAGAGGCGACAATACCACTGAGAACAATAGCTGAGGTGGAAAAAGCAAGCGGTCCCGTAAAGATTGACCGTAAGGACCAGGATCGTATCATTAAAGTAACTGCCAATGTTACGGGGGCCACCGTGGGTGATGCCACCGCCGCCATAAAGAAAGAGCTTGAAGATTTTGACCTGCCGGCAAGCTACAGGCTTAATTATGGAGGGCAATCACAGATGCTGTCGGAAAATATGCAGGAAATGGTTTATATACTTCTTTTTGCACTTTTCCTGGCTTATGCAGTGATGGTGCTGTATTTCGAAAGTTTTCTCAAACCACTTATCATACTTATACGTATACCCCTGTCACTGGCAGGTATCTCCTATGCTTTATATATAACCGGAACACCCATAAGTGTTACTGCCCTTATTGGAATAATAATGCTGACGGGTATGGAAATCAACAACGGTGTATTACTGCTTACTTTTATTGATGATCTGAGACAACAGGGTTATGGAATTATGGAAGCAATAAAAGAAGCAGCATTACAAAGACTTCGCCCTATACTTATTACTGATTTTAACAGTCTGTTTGGTTTATTACCCCTTGCCCTGGTGTTAGGTGAGGGCACTGAGATGTTGCGGCCCATGGCTATAGTGGTGATAGGGGGATTATTGTTTGGTTTACTGCTGGTATTTATTTTTATTCCGGTGGTATACTTAACGCTTTATGGCCATCAGGAGAGAAAATAGGAAAAGGGAAGGCGACTTTTCTACAGGCTGCTATCAGTTCATAGCTGCACCGGACCTGACGCCCCAGGGAAAGATGCAGCCGGCGCCCCATCAGTAATAAGATCAGAACAATTATCCCGGCAATGGTATTAGCGCATACTGGCTAATGAGGCAGAGCAGTATAAACAAGGGTGGCAGCGCCAGGTTTGAACATCTCTCACCCCCGGTGTCCTACTATAAAAAATATTATTATATTTGACACTGATACAATTAATTAAGAAAAAACAGGAGGTATTTTATATGGCAATTAAAAGAAGAAATTTTCTGAAGTTATCATCAACTGCTATAGTGGCAGGGATGACAGGTAAAGTTTTTGGTCATAAGACACAGGAAGGAGATTCAATGGTTGAGGAGGCAGCCCGTAAGGTCGGAAGATTGCCGCGCCGCAAACTGGGATACAGCAACCGTGATATATCATTCCTTATCGGTGCCGGTGATATGGATAATTTTGTAATGGAAGCGGGTGTGCTGTGCGGCATCAATTACTGGCACAAGGCTAACCTGTGGGCGAACAGCGGTGCCCCGGAGACCATCCTTAAAAACAGGGAGGCACATTACTGCCAGGTAACGGTTGACCGTGTGGGAGGCGACCATTTCCGTGGACATATGGATGAAGATGCGCATTACCGCTTTGTAAAGGAGGCTGTTGAAAAGACAGGGCTCGGCTATTTTGATGATATGCAGCTGCATTACGGTTATCATAATACAGATGAGCTGAAAAATGACCGCAGCTTCGTACGTGCTTTTGAAAGATTGAAGAAAGAAGGACTGGTAAAGCATCTCTGCCTCTCACAGCACAGCTATGCAGGGAGTCCACGCGTTGAGAACGGCCAGAGTGCGGCCGAGGTACTCACAGCAGTGGTTGAAGACGGTATGTACGAGCATGCGCAGTTTATGTATTCATACGGTGGTGATCCTGAAATGGATGAGTTTATTGAATTTGCCCGCAAAAGAAATTTCGGGACCATTGCCATGAAGACAGCACGAGGAATAGGGCGTATGAAAGAAGACCAGGCCTTTATGTCAGGTTTACCGGAAGATGTATCGCCTCATAATGCCATGGTGCGCTGGCTGTCAACAAAGACAACACTTGATGCTGCAGTTATACGTGTAAGGAACCTGAATGAGTTTACCGAGACATATGCAGGTGCAGGAAAAGAACCGGGGGCCGCTGATGTGATGGCGCTGGGCATGATGTCAGCCGAGGCTGATGCGGCTGTATGCCGCTTATGCGGTAAGTGCCAGGGTCACTGTCCGCAGCATATCCCTATAACCGATATATTGCGTTTTGAGCGTTATGCCATGGATGATCATGACTGGAGCAAGGCCACCGCACTTTATAAAGGACTGCCCGTTAAAGGTGATGTATGCAATGATTGTGGCAACTGTGTTCAGAACTGCCCGCTTAAGCTGCAGATACCCGCCAAGCTGGCAAAAGCTCATATAATGCTCGCTTAAGTGTTTTAAACAGTACAGCTTAGTCAACTCGTTTTATTATTTCAGCGCTGCGGTGACCGTAAGGAAGAGAGCCTCCTTCATCTTCCTTCAGCTTTTGCCATGCGCTGGCTATAATCAGCTCGTCGACATCGTCACTGTCACATGGAACACTTACCACATATTCTTCACCGGCATAGGTGGCTATTTTCAGTTTTACTATTGCTTTCCCCATATTTATTGATATCTCTTTATAAATATAAGGATAATTATTAAGTCTGTGAGGAAAACAAGGGCAATACTGTTCAGGTATCAGGCTAAAACAGGTCTGATGCAGGGCATTTTATGATGCATGGTTAGGACACACTATTTTTGTGTTGACTTATGCCGGTTATTTTCATGGAGGCCGCATTCCTTGTTGCTGTTTGATTCCCACCACCACCGGCCGTCACGAAAATCCTCCCCCGGTTTCAGGGCACGGGTGCAGGGCTC
>JBKHBA010000307.1:0-2991 GCA_046542595.1 Bacteroidales bacterium
CGAGACCCAGCTGAATCACCACTAAAAGCAGGAGCATAAACCTCCTGCTTTTTTTAGTTAATATGACGATATAAGACATTACAGGGGTCTCTCACCTCCACAGCGGCAGTCTGGCTCCTCGCTAGATTTGCCCACCGGGCAAATCATTAACGCTCGGCCCGGTTCGAGACCCAGCTGAATCACCACTAAAAGCAGGAGCATAAACCTCCTGCTTTTTTTTAAATAGCTTTAATCCTCGGAAGCTTCCATAAGGAGATCACGATAGGTTGAAAATATCCTTGATTTTGAAAGAAAGCCAAGATATTTACCCCCGTCAAGCACAGGCAGGTTCCATGCACCTGTTTTGCGGAATGTTTCCATCACGCTTTCAACATTTTCGCTTTTATCTATATAGGAAGGAGGCATAACCATAAGATCACTTACAATTGTGGTATCATAAAGCTCTTTATCAAACATAATATCCCTCACATTATCAAGCAGCACCACACCTTCCAGTACCCCAATCTCATCCACAACGGGAAACACGTTTCGCCTTGATGCTGATATAACTTTAACCAGTTCGCCAAGCGTATCTTCAGACCTTACCGTTATAAGATCCGTTTCTATTTCACGTGTCCAGTCCATTCGTGTCAGAACAGCCTTATCCTTATGATGTGTTATTAACTCTCCCCTCTTTGCCAGGCGCTTATGATATATGGAATGTTTTTCGAATCCCATCACGGTCATATATGATGCTGTTGACGTAATTATAAGGGGGACCAGCAGGCCATAGCCCCCGGTAATCTCCGCGATAAGAAAAATAGCTGTCAGGGGAGCATGCATTATGCCGGCCATGGCTCCGGCCATGCCGGCCAGTGTAAAGCTGCTTTCAGGTAAACCGTTATTGCCAATAGTGTTAATAAGCCTGGCCATAAAGAATCCACTCACTCCGCCAATAAATAATGAGGGAGCAAAAACACCTCCAACACCACCGGCACCATTTGTTGAACTACTGGCTATAACCTTCAAAAGTGCCAGGGCCAGTAAAAATACCGGCAGGAACCATATCCTGTCCGCTGTCCCTGTAAAAAAGCTGTTTTCAAAAAGCGCGGCTGTATCTCCATTGAGAAGCTGGTTTATAGTATTATAACCCTCCCCGTATAAGGGCGGCATCATAAGAATAAGGATACCCAGCACTGTACCCCCGGTAATAAGACGCAGGTAAGTATTCTTCACCCTGCTGTATAAGCCTTCCAGGTATAGTGTTGTACGTGTAAAATAAACCGATAATAAGGCAGTGCCAATACCCAGCAGTATATACCAGGGTATATTGCCAGGGAAAAGGATTCACTGAGGGCAAAAGAAAAAAGCAGACCCTTGCCCATAAGAAAATATGACACTGTGGCAGCAGTAACTGAAGATATAAGCAATGGTACTATTGAAGAAATTGTAAGGTCAAGCATCAGTATTTCCAGTGTAAATACTATACCTGCAATGGGAGCTTTGAATATCCCGGCTACCGCTCCGGCCGCACCACAGCCAACAAGCAGGGTGATATTCCTGTAATTCATTTTCATCAGGCGGCCTATATTTGACCCTATTGAAGCACCGGTAAGCACCACAGGGGCCTCAGCACCAACCGATCCGCCAAAACCTATAGTGAAGGTGCTTGCAACTATTGATGACCAGTTATTATGAGGACGTATACGACTGTTTTTTTTTGAAATGGCATAAAGAATACGACTGACACCGTGCCCGATATCATCTTTAATAATATATCTTACAAATAGAACTGTCAGCAACATACCTGCCATCGGATAAGCCAGGTACAGGTAGTTTCCCGTATCACCACGCGACCAGGTAGTAAGCAATTGTTCTGTATAATGTATGGCATTTTTTAGCAGCACAGCAGCAAATGCGCTTAACATACCGGTTATCAAACTGAGTATATACAGGAAACGACGCTGGTCAATATTCCGTATCCTCCACTTTAAAAAGCGCCCCAGCAAAACTGAAAATCTAAATATGCTCATGATTTGATTACTATTCATCCATAAAATTACGCATCATAGCCCTGTATTGCGAGAAAACATTTGCCCTTGATACAAAGCCCACATATTTCCCGCCGTCCAATACAGGAAGGTTGTAATGAGATGATGTCTGAAACTTATATGCCACATCTTCCATGGACTCATGAACTGACACAGCAGGTGAAGGCATAAACATCAGGTCACGCACAAAAGTATTATCATATAATTCACGGTTGAATACGATATGACGTATATCATTGACCCACACAACACCCAGGAAAGTATTCTGATCGTCAACCACCGGGAAAATATTCCTGGAAGAGCGGGAAATTTCCTTAACAAGATCTCCCAGTGATGCATCAGGTGAAACGGTCCTGAAATCAGTCTCGATAAGACTTGACACATCCATTAAGGACAGGGCTGCCTTATCTTTATCATGGGTTATCAGTTCGCCTTTCTGAGCCAGCTGATATGTATAAACCGAATTCTTTACAAAAATCTTAAGTGTTGCATAGGATATAGTGGATGTTATCATCAGGGGAATAAATAATTCATAGCCCCCTGTTATCTCTGCAATAAGGAATATTGAAGTAAAAGGTGCATGTATAACACCGGCTATCATCCCTGCCATAGCAACCAGCACAAAATTACTTGCTTCAACTTCAAAGCCAAAATAATTGAGCAATATGGCAAAAAGCAAACCTGCATGAGCACCGGTAAACAGTGTTGGTGCAAAAATACCGCCGACACCACCGCTGGAAAAAGTTACGGAGGTGGCAACAACCTTGAATACTATCAGCAGCACCAGGACCAGCAGCATTACCAGGATGTTTTCCCTGTAATTATAATACACAGAGTCAGCAAAAAGGTAATCATATTCACCTGCAAGGGCACTGTTCACACCTTCATAACCTTCTCCAAAAAGGGCAGGCAGTATAAAGATCATGAGTCCAAGCAATATACCCCCGGCTATTAACCTGTA
>JBKHBA010000025.1:0-16417 GCA_046542595.1 Bacteroidales bacterium
TCTCTGTTAATACTGGTGGTAAGATTGGTCATATAGGTGGCGCAGTGCTGGGCTATATCTATGCCACACGCTTTAAACAGGGTAAGGATACAGGCGCATGGATAAACAAAGCGCTTGACGGTATTGCCACATGGTTTAAGCCACGCCAGAAGATGAAGGTGTCGTATAAGAAACCCATGACTGATTATGAATACAACAGGATAAAGGCAGACCACCAGGAGCAGATAAACAAGATACTTGAAAAAATTTCCAAAGGAGGTTATGACAGCCTCACAAAAAAGGAAAAAGAAATTCTTTTCAAAGAGAGTCAGAAAAAAAGTTAGTCCTTCTTTTTTTGATTTTTTCAGGCTACTTTTACCCTGCATGAATTTATCCTGACCTTGCAGAAACTAAAAGTCAAAATATTATTTGCACTCAATATCCTGGCCGGCCTGGCCCTGTTGCTGGCATACCTTTCGGTGATTGTCAATCCCGGTAAAATTGCTTTCCTGGCATTCTTCGGGCTGGCATACCCTTACCTGCTGCTTATAAATATAATTTTTGTTATCATATGGGCCTACAGCTTTAAAAAAGAACTGCTGTTCTCTCTGATCATAATCCTTGCCGGCTTAAACCATCTTAATAATTATATACGCTTTCAGAAAGCCGGAACAGGGGACTATGATTTCAGCCTGCTAAGTTATAATATAAGGCTCTTCAACCATTATGACAGCGATAAGAACAGTGAAAAAGAGATAATTGATTACCTCAGGGCCGCCGGCACAGATATAATTTGCCTCCAGGAGTTTTATATCAACGGTGATATTTCAGCTGTTAAAGAAGACTTTGCCTTACAGATAAACAGTGATTATAATGTACACAGCAAATTTTTCCCTATTAAAGACAGCAGGCATTACGGCATTGCAACATTTACGGCCTTTCCCATTGTGGGACGCGGTGATATTAAGCATCCCGGTTCAGCCAGCCTCTCCATTTATACTGATATTATCATTGTTAAGGATACTTTCAGAATATATAACAACCACCTTCAATCATTTAAGCTCAGGCGTATGGAGCGTCCCCTTATAGAAGAGATATACAATAACGACCAGGAAAACACCGTGAAGGGAATAATGGATCTTTCCTTTTCACTCAAGCAGGGCTTTGCAGGAAGGGCTAACCAGGCTGTCACTGTAAAAGAACATATCAATGCATCACCTTACCCCGTGATTGTTTGCGGCGATTTTAACGATACCCCCATATCCTACACTTACCGGAAGATAAGAAAAGGCCTGAAAGACTCTTTTGTGGAATCAGGCAGCGGGGCCGGATTTACCTATAAGGGCAAATACCCTTCAAACCGCATAGACTACATACTGTATGACAACAGCCTCTTATCAAGCGGCTTCAATATTGACAGGATAAAATATTCAGACCACTACCCTGTTACGACTTTTTTCAGTATACATGATTAGATAAAAACAGGCCGTCAGAAAGGCAGATTCCCCAGATCTACATTACCTCCTGATAATATCACTCCCGTCCTGGTGTTGCGGAAAATCTCCGGGTTCTCATAAATAACCGCCAGGCTCACTGCCGAGGAGGGCTCAATAATTATTTTCATCCTTTCCCATACCAGCCTCATACATTTAACAATACTCTCTTCCCTTACTGTAAATATATCATCAAGCTTATTATTAAGAATGGCAAATGTCCTTTCACTCAGGGTGGTAAGCAGTCCGTCAGCTATAGTTTCAGGCTGATGATGCGGAATATGCTTACCACTTTTCAGCGACCTGTAAGCATCATCGGCACCCAGTGGCTCGGCACCATATACCTTTATGCTCTTTTTTATCGCTTTGACAGCTGTTACGGTACCGCTCATCAGGCCTCCCCCTCCCACCGGGCCGATAACAATATCGAGGCCGGGATATTCATCCAGAAGCTCAAGGGCTGCTGTCCCCTGCCCGCATATAACATTAATGTTGTCATAAGCATGTATAAAAGTAGCCCCTGTCTCCTGTATTATCTTGTCCGCCGTCTCTTCCCTGGCCTTCAGCTTAGGCTCGCAATAACTTATATCTGCTCCGTAAGCGGCCACGGCCTTTTTCTTTACTGCAGGCGAATTGGAGGGCATCACTATATACGCTTTCGCCCCTCTCATACTTGCAGCAAGGGCTACTGCTGCTGCATGATTACCTGATGAATGTGTTACGACCCCACGTTCCAGTTCTTTTCCGCTTAAGGATAAAACAGCATTGCTTGCACCTCTGAACTTAAATGCACCAACCTTTTGAAAATTTTCACACTTGAAAAAAAGCTTCGCGCCCAACATTCCGTTAAGCTGCGTAGAGCTAAGCACAGGAGTCTTATGTACATACTGCTTTATCCTCTCATAAGCATCAATAATATCATTTAATACTGGGAAGCCCGCTTTATTCATGTTTTATTATTAAAAGATACTATAGGCAACGGTCAACCCGGCCATCACAACAGACACCATGGTCATCAGCTTGATAAGTATATTAAGCGATGGCCCCGATGTATCTTTAAACGGATCACCCACGGTATCACCTACCACACCTGCATGATGAGCCTCGCTACCCTTACCACCGTAATTACCTTTTTCAATATATTTCTTGGCATTATCCCATGCACCACCTGAGTTATTAAGCATTATAGCCAGGGTAAAACCTGTTGTCAGTCCGCCTACAAGCAGTCCGACAACACCGGCCACACCCAGAACTACACCGGTAGCTATCGGCACTATTATAGCCAGCATGGACGGCACCACCATTTCCTTCTGCGCCCCTTTGGTTGAGATAGCCACACATTTGGCATATTCAGGCACAGTGGTTCCTTCCATAATACCCGGCAGGTCCCTGAACTGACGTCTTACCTCGTCAACCATAGCTCCAGCAGCGCGTCCCACTGCCTTCATTGTCATGGCACAGAAAACAAAAGCCATCATGGCACCAAGGAAAATGCCTCCCAGAAGCATAGGGTTGAATAATGACAGGTTATAGGCAGAAACAAAATCATCTATATGAGCCGAAGCAAGCTGCACGGCCCTCTGCCCTTCTCCTACTACAGGAACTGAATCGGTATAGAACAGTATGTTTCCTATCTGCTCGAACCCTTCAATGCTTTTATCTGCCAGCTTACCCAGCCACAACCTCACTTCCTCAAGATATGCAGCCAGCAATGCCATGGCAGTCAGGGCAGCCGATCCTATGGCAAAGCCTTTACCTGTTGCAGCTGTTGTATTACCCAGCATATCGAGAGCATCTGTCCTTTCCCTTACTTCAGGAGGCAGGGCCGACATTTCGGCATTACCGCCTGCATTATCAGCAATAGGTCCAAAAGCATCTGTAGCCAGTGTTATCCCCAGTGTGGAAAGCATTCCCACAGCTGCAAAGCCTATACCATATACACCGTCGGCAAAATGTGTAAATCCACCCGCCAGGCCGTACGCCGCGATGATACCAATGGCTATGGTAACAACGGGAACCCATGTTGAGTACATCCCCACGGCCACACCATCGATAATGGTAGTTGCCGGACCCTGCTGTGCCTGTCGCGCAATGCCCTGTGTGGGCTTGTATTCATCAGAGGTAAAATACTCTGTACCCTGTCCTATTATCACACCTGCCATCAGTCCGGCCACAACAGAACCGAAGACACCCCAGCTTATCCAGTCAGCCATTGCCAGTCCGGCAACGGCAACCAGAATGAGGGCAGAGCTGCCGCCCGTACCCAGAAGCAGGGCATTAAGCAGGTTCTTCTGCGTGGCGGACTCTTTTGCACGAACCATAAATATACCTGCTATTGAAAGAATAATACCTATTGCTGCCACTATCATGGGTGCAATTATAGCCTTTGTCTGCGCATCAGGCGTGAGCATGGGGAGAGCGGCGCCAAGGGCGGCCGTTGCAAGAATAGAACCTGCATATGACTCATACAGGTCAGCGCCCATACCTGCCACATCACCTACATTATCACCTACATTATCAGCTATGGTAGCCGGGTTGCGCGGATCATCCTCGGGAATACCGGCCTCAACCTTTCCGACCAGGTCGGCTCCCACATCAGCAGCCTTGGTATATATGCCACCGCCCACACGTGCAAACAGGGCCTGGGTTGATGCTCCCATGCCAAAGGTAAGCATGGTCACAGTTATCTCCACCATCTTTTGATGATCTGTAGTGCCTGCATGAACAAATGTAAGACCTAACCACTTAAGCCCGTGCTCCATATTCTCAGGGGTAAAGATCACCTTGCTAAGAAGTATAAACCAGGCTGCAATATCAAGCAGGGCAAAACCAACAACCACCAGTCCCATAACAGCTCCGCTGCGAAAGGCTATCTTAAGTCCCTGGTTAAGTGATTTAGATGCCCCGTGCGCTGTACGAGCAGAAGCATAAGTGGCTGTTCGCATACCCAGGTAACCACAGAGACCGGAAAAGAAACCACCGGTGAGAAATGCTATGGGCACAAAGGGATTCTGTACGCCCATATAGGCAAGAATGGTAAGAAATATTACAAGGAAGAGAAAGACAAGGGCGACAACCTTATATTGTCTCCTTATATAAGCCATTGCCCCATCCCTTACATATTGTGCAATCTCTTTCATCCTATCGGTGCCCTCAGATGTCTTCATCATGCTCTTAAAAAAGATCCATGCAAATATCAGGGCTGTAACCGACGCAACAGGTACAATCCAGAACAAACTGCTAATCATAGGTTTTAGTTTTTATGTTATACAAATAATCAGGCTAACAGGTTAACTATACAAAAGTATCTGACTTTTTAATATATACAAAGGGTCAAACATAAATTTATATACAAATATAAACATATTAACATGTTTAATTAATCTCCGGATTCTGAATATTAGAAATACTTTGTTAAGGTATAAAAATAAATTATAACAGGGACCCTGCATGCAAGGTCCCTGCTATAATATTACAAATATGTATTTTACTCTTTGTTTTTCACATATTTTTCCAGCCACTGGTAAGTTTCCCACTGCATATGCATCAGCGACTCGGATGATGAATAACCATGACTTTCCATAGGCAGCATAACGAGCCTTACGGTTGCGCCGTGGCCTTTAAGAGCACCATAATACCTCTCGCTCTGCAGGGGAAAAGTACCGCTGTTATTATCAGCCTGACCGTGTATAAGGAGTATGGGATCCTTTACCTTATCAGCATGCATAAAAGGTGACATATAAAAATAAAGGTCGGGTGCTTCCCAGAATGTACGTCTCTCGTTCTGGAATCCGAATGGTGTCAGTGTACGGTTATAAGCACCGCTCCTGGCTATACCGGCGGCAAAAAGGCGTGAATGAGCCAGAAGGTTGGCGGTCATAAAAGCGCCGTATGAATGTCCGCCCACAGCTACCCTGTCAGGATCAACCACACCCAGCTCAGCTCCTTTATTTATTGCAGCCTCGGCATTGGCTATCAGCTGCTCCCTGAATGTATCATTTGACTCTATATCTTCTCCGCCCACAATAGGGAAAGAAGCATTATTCATTATTGCATAACCCTGGGTAACAAATGCCAGTATTGATGAAGGGCTCACTCTTATAAACCTGTAGGGCGATCCTGACACCTGGCCAGCGGCATCCTGGCTCTGGTACTCACGCGGATATGCCCAGAGGATAGCAGGTAAGGGGCCGTCTATTTCCTTATCATATCCTGCAGGAAGGTAGAGGTCAAATGAAAGACTCACACCGTCATTTCTCTCATATTTGACCAGCTCCTTACTAACATCTTCGAGCTGCGGGTATGGATTTTCAAACTCAGTTATCTGTTTCAGATCACCGTTTTTCAGATTACGGATGAAATAATTAGGAGGCATAGTCACCGACTCCCTGCTGGTAATGATCAGGTTCTTTTCACCAGGCAGAATATCAGCGAGTCTTTCATAATAAGGTGCCTCTGATCTCCACAGCCTGGTTGTTTTGCCGTCTCTTATCCTGTATTCATCAATGAAAGGACGGTCGCCCTCGGGAGAGCTGCCACTTCCGCTAAGGTAAAGTGACCTGTCCCTTTTGGTGAAAAGCAGGACTCTCTTCCCGTATTCATTATCGGTGGTCACAAAATTACCGGGATCATCATACCTGTCTTCAGAATGCAGCCTGAAAATCTCCTTTTTGGTCTCTACAGGCTCATCAGGGTCAAACATGCTTTGCACCTCAAGTCTTTCTTTTCGCGATCTCTCCGTCAATATTGCAACATCATCATTACCCCATGTAATGCCACCATACCTGAGTTTAGTTGCTATATACTCCTGTGGCTCACCATCAAAAGGAGCATCCAGGAGGTATACCTGGTCATGGTATTCCATCTCTTTTTCAAAGTCGCCCTCATCAAGAGGCTCAACCCACAGGGCTGTTGAAGGCTTATCATTTCTCCATGTAAAACCCCTGGGATCAGGGAATGTCATATCATAACCGCGGGGCAGATTCTCGTTAAGGGGCAATTCAGCCAGTTTTTTTACCAGCCTGCCATCCATATCCCATATAGCCACCGTTGAGGCAAAATAATAGTAAGGTACGGTATATGAAAATGGCTTTTCAACTGTTTTGACCATTATATATTTACCATCAGGCGATGAATTTACTGAACTGTAAATTCCCGGTTTGCCAATCTGCCGGGAAGATGTTCCGTCCCACAGCATTATGACCGATCCTGCATAATACTCAAATATTGTTTCATCAACGGGATTCTCCAGCAGATCCTGGAATGTACGTGCAGCACCTTCTTTTCCAAGATTTTCCTGGATAACCGGTCCCTCAGGAACTGTTGAGGGTTCAGGACGCTGTCCCCTGCCGGGAATTACAGTCTGATAAATAATGCTTTTATTATCAGGCAACCAGCTGAAACCGCTGTAGCCTATGACCATATTCAGGTCGTCGTCAATTTTTCTTACCTCCAGACTTTCCAGATCTCCGGTCCACAACTCTATGCTATTATCCGTTGTATTTGTAAAGGCAAAACGCTTACCGTCATTAGACCATGAAAAGCTGCCCATCCTGAGATTACCGGGCAAACCTTTCAGGTTTCTTTTATTGGTACCGTCAATATCCATCAGGCTTATACCTGTTGAATATGTCCTTCGGCTTGGGCCGTTAACTGCAGGATCTATCCTGAGGCCCGCCAGCCGTAATTCTTCCCTTGACATATCCTTTATAGTAGGCATCCCTGGTCTTTCCACCAGTGCTATGGTAATACCGTCAGGGCTTATTGTAACCGAGGGTGTGGGACTCGCCGTCATAATATCAACAATATCCTGTGGCGGCTTCTGATATTTCAGCCCTCCCTGTGCAATAACAGAAGCTGATACCAGGGCCAGCAGGCTTAATAATAAAAGTACTCTTTTCATAATGATTTTATTTTGGTTAATAGTCTTAATTTGAATCTCTTAACGGTAAGCATAAGCTTATAGCAAGACAGTTTACAGTAATATAAAAATGAATGTCAGAGCATTGCCATAAACTCTTATGCATATTACAAAGTTACTCTTTATGTTAGATTATCATATGCTTTATAATATCTCCTTTAATAATTCTTCCCTGATATCCTGCTTATAATTCGGTCCATAACTGCAAGCCATAAAAAAATGTCACAGCGCAGTAACCCCCAGACAGGCATCCGGTAAAACATGAATTAAGCAGTTCAACTTTCAAAATATACTATTACTGCTTACATTTGCCTGACAAAATATATGAAAATGAATAATCTGAAAAGTATTATCGACAAAGCCTGGGATAACAGGGATCTTCTCCGGGAAGATGACACTAAAGAAGCTGTAAGAGAAGTTATTGAAATGCTCGATAAAGGCAGCCTCAGGGTGGCTGAAAAAAGCGGCAACAGCTGGATCGTCAACCAGTGGATAAAAAAAGCTGTTATCCTTTATTTCCCCATACAGGAGATGGAGGTGACAGAGACCGGTCCTTTTGAGTTCCATGATAAGATAAAACTGAAAAGAAACTATAAAGAGCTGGGGGTAAGGGTGGTGCCGCATGCAGTTGCCCGCTATGGCTCCTATATCAGCAGGGGAGTAATACTGATGCCCAGCTATGTAAATATAGGTTCGTATATTGATGAAGGTACAATGGTCGACACCTGGGCAACAGTGGGCTCATGTGCCCAGATAGGCAGGAATGTGCACCTCAGTGGTGGTGTGGGTATCGGAGGGGTACTTGAACCGGTACAGGCCGCACCGGTGATCATAGAGGATAATGCTTTTATTGGCTCACGGTGCATTATTGTTGAAGGGGCACACATTGCCTCTGAGGCGGTACTCGGGGCCAATGTGGTGATAACCAGCTCTACAAAGGTGCTGGATGTAAGCTCACAGGAAACAAGGACCTATAAGGGTTATGTGCCTGCCGGGTCAGTTGTCATACCCGGCTCCTATACCAAAAAATTCCCTGCCGGCGAGTACCAGGTTCCGTGTGCCCTGATAATAGGAAGACGGAAAAAATCAACTGACAAAAAAACATCCCTTAATGAAGCACTCAGGGAACACAATGTTGCTGTATAAAAGAAGATGATAATAGGCTTTGACGCAAAACGGGCTTTCTTTAACAGGAGCGGACTGGGCAATTACAGCCGTAACCTCCTGAACGCATTTTTCAGGTATCATCCTGAAAACGGGTATATACTTTACAGTCCGGCCGCAAGGGGCATGATAGAATTTGCCGGTCCGGATAATTATACGCTCAGGACACCTGAAAAGGCCGTTCACAGGATCTTCCCCTCACTCTGGCGCAGCAGGGGCATAAAGAGGGAGATCGTATCTGACAGTCCGGATATCTACCACGGACTAAGCAGTGAGCTGCCCCGGTCTTTACCCGTTAATATTAAAAAGGTGGTTACCGTACATGACCTGATATATATGAGGTACCCGCAGTTGTACAGTCCGGCCGACAGGAACATATACTACCTCAAAACAAGGCATGCCTGCTCATCAGCTGATCAGATAGTGGCCATCAGTGAGCAGACAAAGACTGATATCATGAATTTTACCGGTACTGATGCCGGCAAAATAAGGGTTATATACCAGGATTGCCATCCTTCTTTCCGTGTAAAGGCTCAAGAAGAAACAAAAGAGGCTCTGCGTAAAAAATATTCGCTGCCGGATGATTACCTTCTGTATGTGGGAACAATAGAGGAACGCAAGAACCTGCTATCGGTGGTCAGGGCACTGCATACCGGGGGTATTGATATGCCGCTTGTTGCGATAGGCAGAAAAACTTCATATTACAGGAAAGTAAAAGCATATATCAACAATAATAATATGCATAATATAATTTTTCCTGCCGGAGTCGGGAACAAAGAGCTGCCTGCCCTTTACCAGATGGCCTCATGCTTTATCTACCCTTCTGTTTTCGAGGGATTCGGTATTCCCGTCATTGAAGCCCTGGTATCCGGTGTACCCGTAATAACAAGCAAAGGCAGCTGTTTCAGCGAAGCTGGTGGTCCGGGATCAGTATATACTGACCCTCACGATCATGAGGAGTTATCAGAGGCAATAACAAAGATTATAAGCAACAGGGGTATTGCTGAAAAAATGATTACAGAGGGTAAGGAGTACTCCCGGAAGTTCAGGGCTGAATTGATTGCCGGGCATTATAACAATCTGTACCGGTCTCTCTCAGTATAGCATCATCTGCATTCCCGGGACGGGATAAATAAAAATCCTTTTCAAATCAATCTGTACCGGCTTCTCCCCCTATTATATCTTCTATCTTTTCAAGATGGTGCTCCAATGAAAAATCCTTCTTTATCCTCTCACGTGCATTCTCACCCATCCTCGCCAGCAGTTCACGGTCATTATACAGCTGCGATATTTTTTCAGCCATGGCCCTTACATTATTCTCCTCCACTATAAACCCGTTATTACCATCACGTATCAGTTCGGATGGGCTGCCAATATCAAAAGCAATAACAGGCTTGCCGTAGCTCATTGACTCAAGCAGGACATTTGCAAAACCCTCCTTTTCAGAAGTCAGCACCAGCAGGTCTATCGACCTGTAAAAATCATCCATATCCTTGATAAAGCCCAGGAAACGGAATTTAGATTCCAGTCCGGCCCTCACCACCTCCTCTTTTATATGTTCAAGCTGGTCTCCTTCACCGGCAAGATCAATCTCAAAAGGTATTGAAAGCTCATCCAGCAGGCTGCCCAGCTCTATCAGGGATATAAAGCCTTTCTCGGCAGATATCCGGCCTGCAGATCCTACCACCATCTTACCGTTAAAGCCCGGCTCACTTATTTCCGGTAGCTCAACACCATTATATATAATACTTATCTTGTCAGGATTCAGCACATGGTAGAAATTTTTAAGTATACCTTCCCTTGTATCCTCAGAGGTAGCTATGATATCCGTTACCACCTTTGTAAGCAGGTACCTGTTCCGCCTGTTCATCCGTATGGGTCTGGCCAGTCCCCGACGGTATATTATCTTATGTACGCCGGCTGATCTGGCTACCCTGCCACCTGTCTTCAGATCAATTGAGAGGTTCAAAAAAACCACCTTTACATTATTGGCTTCATAAATCCTTTTTATGCGTAATAATAAGAGCGGATTGATAAAGCTTGTCGCTCTCATCTTCAGGCCCACAGTGTTCAGTCCGGCCTGCCTTGACCGTCTCAACAACTCACTTCCCCGGTAAGCTATCATAATGATGTTATGACCACGCCGACTCATCTCAGCAGCCACGGTCAGGGACCATTTCTCTCCTCCGCCCCAGTTCTTGTTAGTATTGAAAAAGCAGAGGGAAGGAGGTATATCAAGGTTCCTGCCCGAATTTAAACGCTTAAGTTTCCTGTATTTAAGATATGTCCCGTAAGCAGAACTGTAACTGATCTTAAGTCCGTGGATACCGTCCAGCAAACCCAGCCTGATAAAATAGCTTTTAATGAATTTCCAGGCCGTACTGCCTGTTATCTTCAACCAGTTACTTCTTATGCCCGAAATAAAAAGGGCTTTTGCCGAGATGGAAGAAAAATACTCCGCTTTTTTTCGGTGCGACTCTATGGAAAAGAAGGAATAATGAAGCATATCACCCTTAAGGCTGCCTATGGTGGAATCAACATCCATCACAACAGTGTCATGCGGATTAATACCTCCCCATACTCCCTTGCGCCTGTCCCACAGCCTTATCTTTTTTTCTGTGTAGCGCACATCCTGTGGATCGCGACTGTTACTGTATGATGTCTTGCGATTCAGATAATACCCGTCATAATTCCAGTTTTCAGCTGCACCGGATATTGATTCCCTCAGCCTGGGGGTCAGAGCCTCATCGGCATCAAGCGACAGTATATAATCATTTACTGCCTGGTTAAGCGCCCAGTTCTTCTGTTGTATATGACTTTCAAACTTATGCCTGATGAACCTGGCATTATACCGGCGGCATATCTCCTCTGTACGATCGCTGGAAAAAGAGTCCACCACCAGCACTTCATCAACCAGATTATCCAGTGACTCCAGGCAACGTCCAATATTCCTTTCCTCATTAAAGGAAATTATCACTGCACTAATACGGACCATTGACTTATTATTTAGCACAAAGATATGTTACTTAAAGTATAAAGTATAAATTTGCCGCATAATAAAATTAAAAAAAATGACGATAAGTGGATTCTCAATGGCAAAAAATGCCGATAAACTGGGCTATCCCGTAAAAGAAGCGGTACTTTCAATCTTACCCCTTGTGGATGAATTTGTTTTTGCACTGGGCGATTGCGACAGTGACGATAAGACAAGGGAACTGCTGGAAAGCATAGACAGTGATAAACTGAAGATTATTGATACCGTATGGGATCTTGAAAAGTATCCCAGGGGTATGGAGCATGCACACCAGTCGGATATTGCGAAGGAGCACTGCAGCGGCGACTGGCTTTTTTATGTACAGGCCGATGAGATTGTGCATGAGGACGACCTGCCCGTTATCAGGAAGAGATGCGAGGAGCTGCTGGACGACAGGGAAGTGGAAGGTCTTTTATTCAGATACCGGCATTTCTGGGGAGATTATGAACACTACCATTTCTCTCATAACTGGTATAAGGATGAGATACGCATAATAAGGAATGACCCGGATATTCACAGCTGGGAGTCGGCACAGTCATTCAGGCGCATACCTGACTTTGACGGACTCAATTACAGGCAGCAGAAAGGTACCTATAAGCTCAGGGTGGCCAGGGTTAATGCCTATATCTATCATTACGGCTGGGTAAGGCCGCCCCATATCATGAGAACCAAATCAAGGGTATTCACAAGGATACACCACGGCGAGCAGAGAGTGAAGGACCTGGAAAAAAAGAATCATTTTGATTTTGACTATGGTGATCTGTCAAAACTCAGGGTTTTTAAGGGAGAGCACCCGGGGGTGATGCAGGGCAGAATAAAAAAATTTGACTGGGGCGATCAGCTGAAGAACATCAACCCAAAAAGGCCAAGGTTCAAACATGAGAAGTTAAGGTATAAATTTGTCACCTTCCTGGAGAACAGGATTTTTCACAGGCCTGTCTTTGATTTTGGCAATTTCATACTCCTGAAGAATAAATAAGTAACAAAACTGTGAAAGATCATAGAGACATCGTAAGGAAAACTGTTGATATACTGCGTAAGGGAGGGGTGATTCTTTATCCCACTGACACTGTATGGGGACTTGGATGCGATGCAACAAACACCGGTGCTGTCAGAAGGATTTACCGTATAAAACAGAGGACAGATGAAAAGAGTATGCTGGTATTGCTTGACACCGAATCAAGGCTGCAGTATTATGTTAAAGAGGTGCCGGAAATAGCTTACCAGCTGACAGAGGTAAGTGACGGTCCGCTCACCCTGATATACCCTGGTGCCAGGAATATCTCAACTGAGCTGACAGCCCCTGACGGATCACTCGGCATAAGGATAACAGACGATGAATTCTGCTCTGATCTTATTGCCCGCCTGGGTAAACCACTGGTGTCAAGCTCCGCAAATATTTCAGGCGACCCAACACCCGGAATTTTTGATGATATAAGCGATATTATAAAAGAGTCGGTTGATTATATTGTGCCCCTGCGCCAGGATGAGATCACAAAGAACAAACCCTCTTCCATCATTAAAATAGAAATCAACGGGCAGTTTAAGATCATCCGTTAAGCACTTTCTTATCTTTTACGAACCTTCCCTGAACCGGACACCCTTGCATCCACATCAGGGCTGCCGCTGTAATAGATATCGCCGCTTCCCGAGACATGTGCTTCAAGTTTCTCTTCAACCATGGTATAACAACTTCCGCTACCGGATATTGATACATCAAGGTACTTAAATGCAAACTCATCCCCCCTGTATTTTCCTGAACCACTGATTGATAATTCCCCGTCACCGGCTGTTCCTTCACCAATTTGTATAGTACCGGATCCGGATATGTTGCAATCTACCGAGCCTGCAACGAGCTCGCCAAGATCAATGTCGCCACTGCCGCTGACGCTGATCTCAAGATCATCTGCTTTTATCTTTTCAGCAATGATATTACCCGAGCCGGAGACGCTAAGGTCATTAATCACAGGCATGGTAATATAAACCCTTACTTTTTTATTGCCCCAGCTCAGCCATCTGTCATGACGTATAAGCAGCCTATCGCCCTTTACCCGGGTTTTAATTTCTTCAAGATAATCCTTATCGCCTTCCAGGACCACCCTGAAAGAGCTGCCCTGTTTGAGTATAAGATCACCCGCTATACCGAATGAAACACCGGTAAAATCATTAACATCCCTTGTCTCACCCGATTGTGCAAATGAATAGCCTGAGACGAGGAAGGACACTAATAATAAACTAAAAAACTTTTTCATGATATGGTCTTATTAAAAGGTTAGTCATCATCAATAACACCATAAAGACGACAGCTAATAATTACTGTTGCATTAAAAAGACTGATTATTTATTTATCTGAATAATACCATCCGGGAGGTCCATATAAATACTTTTTTTGTCCCTGTCTGTTTCCAGCACCCACTCCTCATTCAGCGGTATCAGGATCTCTTCCTTTTTATCATTTTCCAGCACCAGCATATACTGCATTGGAAGGCTCATTACTTTGCTTACAACACCAAGAAGCTTTTTGTCCCTGTCGAATATTTTATATCCCTCAAGGATCAGAAAAGGCGATAACTCATTTTCATTCTCCATATCTTCTTTTTTAATAAACACCCGGCAAGCAATAAACTCAGTCATCACCTCAGGGCTGTCATAGCCTTCAAATTTCAGCACAATATTGCCCGATGCATTCTCTGAAATAGATGAAACTAAAAATGGAACAGGCTTTTCATCTATTTCAATGAACACCCATTCCATTTGAGCTAGCTCTTCAGTAAATCTATCTTCAAGGCTCATCATTACGGCTCCTTCGTAACCATGTACCTTTCTGATTGTACCGAGTAATATCAGGTCTGTATTTTTTACGGGCATATACCCCGTTAATGGTTTGCTTATGCCTTGTCTTCCGGTCCTTTATCAGCCTCTTTATCTTCATCACCGGCTTCACCGGTTTTTGGAGTATCTTCTTTCTTCTCTTCTGCAGGCTTTTCGGCTTTAGCTTTCACCTCTTCCTTTTTCTCCTCTTTCTTCTCTTCTGCAGGCTTTTCGGCTTCAGCTTTCACCTCTTCCTTTTTCTCTTCTGCAGGCTTTTCGGCTTCAGCAGTCTCTGCTGCTTTTTCAGCTACTTCTTCCACTTCTTCTCCGGCCTCTGATCCGGCTTCAGCTTCAGCCTCAGCCATCCTTTTTTTGGCCAGGATCTCAGCTCTTTCCTCATTGATCTTCTTTTCAGCTTCGAGACGCTGAGTTCTTTCCTCTTCCCTGCTCTTCTCTATCCCCGATATTTTAGCTTCGATCTTGTTTTCTTTCTCCTTAAGCCATATCTGGAATCTTCTTTCTGCTTCTGCCTCATCAAAAGCTCCTTTTCTTACTCCGTCCAGAAGGTGTTTCTTTAACATCACTCCCTTATAAGATAAGATAGCCCTGCATGTATCTGTAGGTTGCGCGCCATTTTGCAGCCAGCCCAATGCCTTGTCGAAATCAAGTTCGATAGTTGCCGGGTCTGTAATGGGACTGTATACCCCGAGTTTTTCAATAAATCGGCCATCCCGTGGCGCTCTGCTATCTGCTACCACTATGTGGTAGAAGGCCTTTCTTTTACGGCCCTTCCTAGCTAATCTGATTTTTACTGCCATTTAATACGCATTAATGTTTTTTACTTATAAAAATTGTGGCTGCAAAGATATGATTAATAATATTAACGGACAACAATTAATTACAGTAAATAATACCGCCAGGCAGGGAAAATGCATAGCTGATAATTTGACCATCGTACAAGTAAAATATCAATAAGGCTTCCCCGGTGGAAATATCAAAAAGAAACCGTCTCATTTTTTTGAGACGGCCTCTTCTGTAATTTATAAAAACCCTTCAATTCAGCAAAGCTGAAAAAAGCTTACTTGCTCACATACCATGTATTCTGAACAAGAAGATCGTTGGCTTCCATTTCCCTGAACGGAATAGGAAGAATAAGGTTGCCGGCATCATAAGGAAGGGTCCCTATATCTTCATGCCATCTCTTAAGATCGTGCAGCCTGTGGCCTTCCCAGCAAAGCTCCCAGTACCTTTCCTGGCGTATCTCATCCTGTGTTACAGTACCGGTAATAAGAGGAGCGTCTGCCCTGTCGCGGAGAACATTAATATCCTGGGTCGGGGTATTGGGTCCAACCATAGGTCCTGTAGTCTCAAAGTTAGCTTCTGCTCTTACGAGGTACATCTCTGCCAGTCTTATAAGCGGTATATTGGCATAATAATCGCCCCACTTTGATGTATTGATACCGCCGCTGTTATTTATATTGCCAACACCATAATAATACATCTTTGATACATTGTCTATGGTATAGCTGTCATCCATCTCGGCTGCACCCTGGTACCCAGCCCTCAGGTCGCCCGGCTCAAAAGTATCCAGGAACACCTGCTGGATATCATAATCACCCCTGCCCATACCATTGAGCGAGGCGTACATAACAGTCAGCCATGAAGTGTTACTTGAAACATTATTCTGCAGTGCAAAGATATCTTCACTACTGGCCTCATTATTATTATGAGCATCAAGCGGTGTTTCAGTAAGTACATAGTTATCAGATTCAATAACCCTGTTTGACTCTGTGGCTGCATTGCCAAAATCGACCATCTGCAGCTATATCCTTGTTGATAATCTCACGTGGCTGTTCGTAAGTTCCCAAAAATATGAGATCACCAGCAGCAGCAAGAAGCTCGCTGTACTCATTAAAAGTGCTTCCGAAGATATCTCCGTCACGTGCCTGCAGGTGTGTGAAACAAAGAATTTCAATTTTCATTGATTCTAAATATCAGCAGCCTGAAAAACTCTTT
>JBKHBA010000308.1:0-2910 GCA_046542595.1 Bacteroidales bacterium
TGCCTGCCCGGGTTCGATAAGGCAGTTATGCGGACAGAGCGTGCATTGTACCCTGTTATTTTCACGTGTTTTAAAATATGAAGCCTTCATTATGATCCTTTTTTTATATAAAGTTAACAATTATATCAAACTACGGCTTTGAACAATTAATCAGAAGTGATAAATTTGCCTGTTCTCAATTACGATTATTCAATAACCGGAACAGATGATAATAAAAAATAATTATAGCAGAATCCAGCTCATTATGCTGGTTGTGCTGCGTGTGTTAATAGGATGGCATTTCCTTTATGAAGGCCTGTCCAAACTTGTTAATCCCGATTGGTCCTCAGTGGGCTTCCTGCTTGATTCTGAGGGTTTTCTTGCCCCGCTGTTTCATTCAATGGCTTCCGATCCCGGAATTTTGAAGATTGTGGATTTTCTTAATATATGGGGACTGATACTTATAGGACTGGGATTAATGCTGGGCCTGTTATCACGTGTTTCGATAATTGCGGGGATAGCCCTGCTGGGGATGTATTACCTGTCACATCCTCCCTTTGTGGGATACACCTTTTCTGTACCCTCCGAAGGATCGTACCTGTGGGTTAATAAGAACCTTATTGAGATGGCTGCACTGGCAGTCCTGCTTGTTTTCCCTACATCCAGGCAGATAGGCATTGACAGGTTTATTTTTAAAAGAATATAAATAGATATGAGTGACAGCACAGATAAAATAAACGGTGAATCATCAGGGCTGAGCCGACGTGATATGCTTAAAGGAATGGCTACCGTACCTGTCCTGGGTGCTTTTGCCTTTGCTTATTACAGGAAAAGGAAATATTCAAGGCAGCTTAAAAGCAGTATACTGGAAGATATTAGCCTCTCTGCTGAGGATCCGATGCCGGATGATAAGCCCGCGACGGGAAAGAGGATAAGGCTGGGAATAATAGGCTTCGGTATCAGGGGTCCCCAGATAGCCAAGGCTGCAGGATTTATGCACCCTGATAATGTTGAGAAGATGAAAGAGGATGCTGCTGCCAACAGGGCAGACACCCGCTACCGCGAGTTTATTGAGCAGGAAGACCTTAACGTGGAGATAACGGCAGTCTGTGATATTTTCAGCGTATATGCAAAGAAGGCGCAGGAGACAGGAGCTAATATAGAGAGGTTGGGTAAAGGAGCCTCATTACCTGATATGCCTGTAATATATGATGATTACAGGGACCTTATCAATGACAGGAATGTGGATGCCGTAATTATAGCAACACCTGACCACTGGCATGCACCCATGGCTATTGAGGCGGCCAGGGCAGGCAAGCATATATACTGCGAAAAACCTATGAGCTGGTCGGTTGAAGAGACATACGAGCTGCGCAGGGCTGTGAAAGAGTCGGGGGTGGTGTTCCAGCATGGGCACCAGGGCAGGCAGACAGAAGCCTATAATAAAGCAAAAGAGGTAATAGATAATAATGTTATCGGCAGTGTTAACCTGATAGAGGTGACAACTAACAGGAATACCCCCAACGGAGCGTGGGTGTACCCCATCCACCCACAGGCCGGCCAGGATACCATCGACTGGGAGAAATTCATAGGCCAGGCACCCTGGCATGACTTCAGCCTGGAGCGTTTCTTCAGGTGGAGATGCTGGTGGGATTACAGTACAGGCCTGTCAGGTGATCTGCTGACACACGAATATGATGCCATGAACCAGATAATGGGACTGGGTATTCCTGATAAAGCAGTATCTTCAGGTGGAATATATCATTTTAAGGACGGACGAACGGTGCCCGATGTACTGCATACCGTTTTTGAGTTTGATGATTATGACCTGACCATGATGTACAGCGCCACACTGGCCAACAGTAAACAGAGGGGGAAAGTGATAATGGGACATGACGGGTATATTGATTTAGGTGATTCTATGACTGTGTACCCCGACCGCAACAGCAGGCGTTACAGGGATAAACTCAACAGTGGTATTATTGATCCCACGCTTCCATTATTATCGTATGTCCCGGGAAAGAAAAATATTGATGCCGTAACCTCGGCCACGGAACAGTATTTTGCGGGTCGCGGATTGCTGTACACATACCGTGGCGGCAAAAGGGTAGATACCACACATCTTCATATAAGGGAATGGCTAAGCTCTATAAGGAACGGTGGACAACCGTCATGTGATATAGACCAGGGTTTTGAGGAAGCTATCACAGCCCACATGGGTACAATTGCATATCGTGAGGGCAGAAGAGTGGAATGGGACAGGGAGAATGAAAGGATAATATAATTACTGGTAATCTAATAACCTTTTAATACCGCCATATGATGAAAAGACGTCAGTTTATCAGAACAACAGCAGCAGGTGCAACTGCTGCCATGATCATGCCATCCTTCGCCTGTACTCCGGATGCAAAAAAAACTGGATTAATACTGTACACCGTACGGGATGAGATGGCGAAAGACCCTGAAGCCACGCTGGACAGTATTGCCGGGATAGGTTATAACTGGCTGGAAGCCGCCGGTTATGGTGAAGGCAGGTACTACGGACACAAGCCATCTGATTTCAGGAAGATGGTTGAAAGCAGGGGAATGAAGCTGGTAAGCAGCCATAACGGCTTAAACCACGATAACCTTGATGAGGTGGTGGGTGCTGCTGCTGAAGCCGGACTGCAATACACTGTTATCCCCTCGTTGCCGGACCAGTGGATAAGCAGCGCTGATGAAATAAAAAGAACGGCCGACTTTATGAATATGGCAGGAGAGAAATGCCGGGATAACGGTATTAAGCTCTGCTTTCATAACCATACCATTGAGTTTATGCCGGTGGAAGGGGTGGTCCCGTATGATATATTTCTGAATAATACGGATCCCCGGCTGGTAAGCTTCCAGCTCGACCTGGCATGGATAAAATCATCGGGCAATGATCCTGTTGAT
>JBKHBA010000309.1:0-2900 GCA_046542595.1 Bacteroidales bacterium
GTTGATCTGGCCTGAGTAAGGTCTTCAGCGTTAATCCTGGACATCGAGTATCCTATTTCCCTGGTTTTACGCTCAATACCGATAGCAGTAACAACTACCTCGTCAATACCTACCAGGTCTGATTCCATAACCACATCAATCGTGGTTCTGTCATTGATAGGTTCTTCCAGTGTTTTCATCCCGACAAATTGAAAGACGAGATGCGTTGCTGATTCAGGCACTTCCAGGGTATATTTGCCATCAGGACCTGTAGCGGTACCGATAGTGGTACCCTTCACGGTTACAGCAACTCCCGGAACCGTCTCCAATTCACCGTCTTCGGAAACGGAAACGGTACCTGTAATAACAGATGTTTGTGCAAACAAAGCCGAAAAGCCAGCTAACACCAACACTGCAATCATCAGTGTAAGTTTCTTCATAATTTAAGTTTTAGGTTTGTAATAAATGTGAAAAAAAATAATAAAACAATTTTAGTTTGACATTAGGTTTAATTATAAGTGATTAAAGCCAACAAACATAGTGATTCTTATTATTCATGCAACATGTTATAATATGTTCTGCGGCACATGTGTACTTTATAAAAAGATTTTTAAACTTTTATCAAAGGATGACGTATTATACATCCATGATGTCTAATAATCGGAATCGGTTGCGTGGCCAATTATTATCCGGTGAGAGAAAAGAAATTTTTGATAAGTTTAATCACTTTGTCCACGTTATCATTGAAGATGCGTATGACTTCCTGCCATGATACCGGCTCTTCCTCGTGGTGCCATGAGTCATAGTCGGTGCTCATGGCTATGGTAACGTAGGGTATGCCCAGCTCGTTAGCCAGTATGGCTTCGGGTGCTATTGACATATTTATAAGGTCGGCGCCCCATAGGCGGAACATTTTTGATTCGGCCCGTGTCGAAAACCTCGGACCTTCAATGGTGATGATAGTACCTTTTTTATGTACAGGTATATTATTACCGGCGGCAGCCCTGAACAGCTTCCGGCGCATCTCTTTATCAAAAGGATCGGCCATGGGAGTGTGCTGCATATCGCCCGCCTCAAAGGCATCAAAAAAGCTTAGTTCCCTCCGGCGTGTGAAATCAATAAACTGGTCAGGTATTATTATATCCCCCCTTTTTATCTCTTCACGCAGGCTGCCGCAGGCTGTGCTTGAAATAATGGCCGTGCATCCCTGGTCTCTGAGCGCCTGTATATTGGCCCTGTTATTGACCTGGGTGGGGGGTATGGTATGAGAATGCCCGTGCCTTGAGAGCAGTATCACCTCTCTGTTATTAATGGTGCCCCTGATCAGCGGGGATGAGGGATCACCCCAGCGGGTGCTGCAGTTTATCTCTTCCCTGTTTTTCAGGATATCAGGGTTTTCGAGTCCCGATCCACCTATAATAGCCGTCCTCTCCATCAGTCTTCCCCTATATATGACATCAGTATATTGATGGCCTCATCCATATCATTGCCGAAAGTAATAATGCCCGAGGGATCACCGCCCATCACCAGTATCCTTTTCTCTATCACATCTGTTTCTTTAAAGAGCCTGAATATATCCAGTGCCAGTCCGGGTGTACCATAATCAAATTCATTCTTTGTTGTGGGCAGTTTGTCTTTCAGTTTTTCCCACAGCTCCATGCTGTGTACATGGATAATGGCGTTGGTGCCCGCGTCGGCGCGGTAGATGGCGCCATGAGTGAGCGACTCGGAAGAGGCTTTGAGCGGACCGGTGCACCTGACGGCGTTATCTTCAAAATTACAGCCTTCCACACGTACATAGTGGCCGGGTTCCAGCACAGGTATTTCACCTGTGGCCGAGGCTGTTATATAGAAATTATTGGTATTGCCCATGCGGCAGCTCATATTGCCAAAGCCCACGCCGTTCTCATAAGCACCTATCAGGTCCATATTGAACAGCACCTCCCTCCAGTAATTCAGAATATTAAAAGGCTCATCGCTTATAACGGGTCCCGATTGTGTCCAGTAACAATTAAATTTTATAACACCCTCCATAGTTTACTCCTTTTTTTCTGAAAATAATTTACTTATTTCTTTTTCCTCTGCCCTGCATATACCCTTTTCGGTTATTAAGGCAGTGACCAGCTCAGCAGGTGTTATATCAAAACCGTAGTTGACAGCCCTGCTGTTTTCAGGACATATCCTTACGCTTACTATATTATTATTATATAAGCCCTCTGTATATTTCACCTCTTTCTCATCCCTTTCCTCAATGCTTATCTCCTTAAAGCCGTCTTTTATGGACCTGTCTATGGTGGAGGTGGGCAGTGCAACGTAAAAGGGTATATTATTATGCTTTGCCGCCAGCGCCTTAAGGTAGGTACCCGTTTTGTTGGCCACATCACCCCTTATGCTGATGCGGTCGCTGCCCGTAATAACCATATCCACCTCGCCTCTTTGCATCAGGTGTCCGCCGGCATTATCTGTTATAAGAGTGTATGGCACCCCGTGGTTCTCCAGCTCCCAGGCTGTAAGCCTTGCCCCCTGGTTACGCGGACGTGTTTCATCAACCCACACATGCACTTTAATACCTTTATCATGTGCCAGGTATATGGGAGCCGTGGCTGTACCGTAATCAATGCATGCCAGCCAGCCGGCATTGCAGTGGGTGAGGATATTCACCGGCTCACCCTTTTTTGCCTTGCTTATATCTTTTATTATATCCAGTCCGGCCTCACCTATCTTCTTACAGCTGCGCTTTTCCTCACGGGCTATGGCATTGGCCGTTTTCAGCGAGGTACTCACCAGCTTGTCGCGGCGGCAGTGCTGTGCAAGACTGTCAATTTGTTTTCTTACTGCCCACTCCGGGTTGACAGCAGTGGGACGTGCTGTCATAAGACATTTTGCCGCATTGTGAAGATGCTCCCGTGTTTTGGTATAGA
>JBKHBA010000310.1:0-2866 GCA_046542595.1 Bacteroidales bacterium
TCAAGGTGGGAAATGGTTAAGGCCGTTAGGGATATAGCATATAAAATAAAAGAAGGCAGGATTGACCCGGCTAATATTGACGATAAGATTTTTGAGGATTTTCTGACAACGAAAGGCATTCCCGATCCCGAACTGCTTATAAGGACAAGCGGGGAAATACGAATAAGTAATTTCCTTCTCTGGCAGATTGCTTACAGTGAATTATATTTCACCGAAACACTTTGGCCTGATTTTGGTAAAGAGGAATTATATAAGGCCCTGGTAGAGTATCAGAAAAGAGAAAGAAGATTTGGAAAAACAAGTGAACAGGTGCATGAAAATGAAAATTAATATGTTGAAAAGATTTTTGATATTACTGGCTGCAGGCATCCTATTTCTGAACACAGTTGATATAAAGGCTCAGGAAGGTATACGCATAGCGGACTATACCGATCCTGTAGAATATGTGGTGGGAGATATTAAGGTTACAGGGATTAAGTATCTGGATGCCAATGCCATTGTTGGACTTTCAGGTATAAGAAAATATTCAAGAGTACTTGTGCCGGGCGATGCAATAACACAGGCAGTGCAGAAATTGTGGCAGCAGGGCCTCTTTTCAGATGTTAGAATAAAAGCAACGGAAACCCGGTCGGATACAATATTCCTGGAGATACAGCTGGCTGAAAGGGCAAGAATATCATCTGTTGAGTACCATGGTCTGAAGAAGAACGAAATACAGAATATAACTGACAAGATAAGCCTGGTAAGCGGAAGTCAGCTCACTGATCATGTTCTTTCAAACACGCGTTCAATCATACGTGACCATTTCGTCGAGAAAGGGTTTCTGAATACAGAGGTGCGGATGGTACAGAAAGCAGACCCCGAAAGCCCCAATAATATCATTCTCAATATCCATGTTGATAAGAATGAGAGGGTCAAGATAAGTGATATAGTGTTTGAAGGTAATGAGGCCTTCGATGATAAGAGGCTGCGCAGGGTAATGAAGAATACCAAGAAAAAGAACCTTAATATCTTCAAGGCATCCAAGTATGTTGATGATATGTTCGAGGAGGATAAACAGAGCCTGGTTGACTTCTATAATGAGAACGGCTTTCGTGATTTCAGAATAGTAAAAGATACCATCATACAGGATTCAGAGGACAGGGTGCTGATGGCTATAATGGTGGATGAAGGCGAGCAGTACCGCTTCGGTGGTATTGAATGGGTGGGTAACAGTGTCTATCCCACCGGACTGCTTGACGAAGTGCTTAATATCAACGAGGGGGATGTGTATAACCGTAACCTGCTGGAAGACAGGCTGACCTATGATGAGGATGCAGTATCCTCACTCTACCTCAATAACGGTTACCTGTTCTCAAACCTTATACCCGTTGAGACAGATATAAGTAATGACTCCATCGACATTGAGATACGCATACAGGAGGGTGAGCAGGCCACACTCAACAAGGTTATCATAAAAGGTAATACACGAACCAATGAACATGTTGTCAGAAGAGAGCTGTATACACTGCCCGGCGATCTGTTCAGTAAAGAGGCCATTATGCGTTCGGCCAGGCAGGTGGCTGTGCTGGGTCATTTTGACCCCGAAAAGATTAACCCCCAGCCATTGATGAACCCGGGTGAAGGAACTGTGGACCTCGAATACGCCCTTGAAGAAACAGCCAATGACCAGTTTGAGATATCAGGCGGCTGGGGTGCCGGTATGCTGGTAGGTACCGTGGGTGTGAGGTTTAATAATTTTGCCATGAAGAACTTTTTTAAGCCAGAGCACTGGAGACCGTATCCCAGCGGCGACGGACAGTCGCTGAGCATACGGGCGCAATCGAATGGCAGGATATACCAGTCATATAATGTATCCTTCGTTGAACCATGGCTGGGAGGTAAAAAACCGAATACCTTCAATGTATCGGCCTACCGTTCCCTTATGACCAATGGCAGCAGGAAAGGTGAGGAAAGCAGGCAGTCTATGATAATTGACGGAGCCACCGTAGGCCTGGGTAAAAGACTGGAGAATCCCGATAATTATTTCAGCCTTTATTCCGAACTGAGCTACCAGCGGTATAATATGAATAATTACAGCCAGTTTTCCTTTCTCTTCCGTAACGGTGTGTCTAACCTTATGTCGGTTACCACGCGGCTGACACGTTTCTCCAGCGGACCCAACCAGATATATCCGAGAAGAGGATCCACCTTTAACCTTTCCCTGCAGCTTACACCGCCCTACTCACTGCTGTCAGGAAAAGACTACAGCAATGCAACACAACAGGAAAAATATAAATGGATAGAGTTCCATAAATGGTCATTCAAGGGTGAATATTATTATGAGTTATTTGATAAGTTTGTACTGGCACCCAGGTTTGCCTTTGGTTACCTGGGTCATTATAACAGTGATATAGGTCCTTCACCATTTGAGAATTTCTACCTGGGAGGAGACGGTATGACAGGCTATAGCTTTTACGGACGCGATGTAATAGCGCTGCGGGGATATGAAAACGGTTCGCTTACACCCAGCATCGTAAGCAATGGCAACTCAGTTCCATCGGGTAATGTATATACAAAGCTCACCTTTGAAATGAGGTACCCCATCACTCTTAACCCACAGGCAACAATATATGGCCTGGTCTTTATGGAAGCCGGCAAGGCCTGGTATGAACTGAAAGAATTTAACCCGTTCGATGTGCACCGGTCAGCCGGGGTGGGCTTACGCGCCAACCTTCCAATGTTCGGTCTGCTGGGTATCGACTGGGCTTATGGTTTTGACCCCGTACCCGGAAAAGATGTACATGGTCACCAGTTCCATTTTGTAATGGGACAGCAATTTTAGAAATTAAAAATTATCAGTTATGAGAAAAATAACACTATTATT
>JBKHBA010000311.1:0-2866 GCA_046542595.1 Bacteroidales bacterium
CTTCAGGCTTTTCCGGCATTTTTACGGGCCATTTGTCTTTGTCGGGCACAAGCATTGTGAATGATATATACCTGCCATCGGGCGACCATTTGATATTCGAAGGGCTGTTATCTAGACGTGTTACCTGTGTTGCAGGTCCGGCTGCTGACATGTATTTCACGAATATCTGCGTACCCTGAGGCTCGCCTTGCTTTGTAAAGGCTAACCTGGAACCGTCGGGTGACCACAGGGGATTGCTGCCCTCCATAAAATAACGGTTATTACTGCCATTGGCATCCATTATCCACAGGTCGGTCTGTGACCGGTCGTCATACTTATTTACCCAGCGGCGTCCGTATATCACAACACTGCCGTCAGGTGAGATCTGTGGTGAGGATACTGATTCAATATTGAAATAATCTTCGATCTGCAGTTTTGCATTGTCCTGCTGTGCAAAGGTGCATGTTACAGACAGGAAGATAAAGCCTGCCATAAGTAGTATTGACTTCTTCATGGTTTTTGAGGTGATTAGGGTTACAAAAAAATTATTTACAGCAAGATAGTAAATTTCATGCTAATGGTTTGGCCGGTCTGCATGATTTTTGAGAAGCCACCGGGTTACATCCCGGGAATAATCAATTCCTTACTGATCTTGGTATCCGATAACTTTTAATTTTTTGCCTTCCGCTACGATTTCGTCCGGCTCAAGGTTATTAAGTAATGCCAGCTCTTCTATTTTATCCTGCGCTACGCCCATATTGCTTAAAGCCTTTGCTACAGTAACGGTATTTTCCACTCTTCTGATTTGTATTCGCATTGGTTCCCGGTTTAATTTAGAGGGATCGTTTAAGCTTGAAAAACTATTTATATGTGAAAAAAATGTATCGGCATAGGTATTATAATCTGTTTCAGTGGCTACACCGTGGAAGACATAGAACTTATTATCATAGTCGATAAAACATGACATCACCCTGTTTGCCTGCTGGCTACCGGAAGACTGGTTGCTGTTTACCTGCCTGGAGATAATACGAATTGCCGGCATTCCGTTGATGCTTATATTGCGTCTTTCTTCCTGGTCGAGTTCAAGCTGCCCGATTGTGTTGGTTGCTGCTTCCTCCAGTGATGATGCGGAAGCCATAGTAAATATCATCAGGGCTTTACCATCGGAGGGGGCCATATTAACCTGTGAAGGTAAATTCTCAAGCTTCCATCCTGCAGGATAGGAAAAGCTGAATTTCATCTCCGGGTGATAGAAGGTATTGTCCTCAGCATATCCCTGCCTGGGGTCTTCGCCATATACCATCCCCTCAATCATCTCAAGGTAGGGGTCTGTATTTACCTTCCATGTGTCAATGTCAAGGCTGTCCTGCCATTTATTTGCTTCCTGCATTACGTCCTCCTGGCGGTTTGCAGGGCTGGGATGTGTTGAAAGGAAGGTTGGTACGCCACCCTGTTCAGGGGGAAGGCTCATCTTTTCGAGCACATCGAAAAAGTTAGCCATCATCTGTGCATCATAACCTACCTGTGACGAATAGGCCACACCCAGATCATCAGCCTGGCGCTCATCATCGCGGCTGAATTTAAGGAAAAGCAGTTGCATCCCCTGCATCGCATAGCTGGCATATGATGCAAACTCTTCGGAAGCTATCATGCCACCAACCAGCAGCAGCTGCCCGAGCGTTTGCTTACTCTGCCTGCTGACAGAGTGCCGTGCTGTTATATGTCCCATCTCATGTGCCAGCACACCAACAAGCTCAGCCTCATTATTAAACTGTGCCATTATGCCACGGGTAAAATATATATAACCACCGGGTACGGCGAAAGCATTGATAACTGGGGAGTCAAGTATTTTTACATGGTATTTCAGATCGGGACGGTGTGATATCTTGCCCATCTCATCAGCCATGGCCTGTATAAAGGAAAGGGCGTCAGCATCCTCGTAAACACCAAAGGTCGCTGTTACCTGCGGATCATATTCAGCTCCCTGTTTTATCTCCTGTGCCTCAGACACTATCATTAGCTGCCTTTTGCCTGTGACGGGATTGACAGCACAGGATACTGCTATAATGATAAAAAAGAGCATCAGTGCAGTTTCTTTAATCAAAGTCAATGGTTTCATTTCGTTTTATCTTTTATTATATCAGCAATGAAAGGTAAGGATTAGCTTTAGTAATATAAAGATATAAAAAAAAGACGGGGTATGATGATCACACCGTCCCTTTACCTGGCTCACACCATCAGGTGAACCATTTTCAAAATACTCTGATTCAGCATCTCCGGGAATCAGCAGGTTAAATATATTATTGTCATTATCAACTCCTTTTCGGTTTTCGGATCACTGCCAACAAAAAGGTTTATACTTTTAATTTTTGATTTTCTCCCATTCATTAACAGCACGACCTGCTGCCTTCAGGTTTGGCACCCTCATCTCCGCCCTGTAAATTATATCCCAGCTGGAAGGCTGCTGCCCCGGCAGCCATTATCATTCCCGGGTTTTTGACGAATTTTCTTCTGTCACTGGCTGGCATATTAATTGATTTTTTATAGTTGATATATTATAATATATTTAACAGAACACCTGTTTTTAATGACATATTAAGAATATTGTATAATATAACTGACATTATGTTGCCCTGATATGATCTTTGCCTGAAAATTTAAGATATTAAGATAGCAATTATTGTAATTTAAACACTTCTTAATTGGAAAATAATCAGAAATTGCTTAAACTGTGTGCAATATAATTTGTTGATCATAAAACATTGATAATACAATTGAGCAGAAGCTGTTATACGTGAAACGTCCATTAAAAAATCATCATTGTTTCACATTAAGAGTATGATTATTTTTAATGGTAAGTTCCATGTGGCCAATGAAATAAATATAA